>NZ_DBLXSO010000024.1:0-46572 GCF_057878315.1 Jutongia sp.
GCCGTCCGAAACAGCTGAGCCCACCTATGGGGCTCAGTCGTACGGATGCGTATTTATCAAAGCATTGCAAAGCAAAGTCTTTTCAGAAATCCTACTGATCTGCGTCAATTTTTTAGTCACAGCTCACGGATAAATATGTTTTTCGAGGCAAAATGTCTCATTGATTTTTAGGACATAAGAAATATTATGGGCGGATTTCCATCCTTGATATGGGAAGTCTTAGAGAATAAACAAAACGGTAAGAATTTCTTGCTATTTGGCGGTGTCCCTGTTATGATAAGCTTATAAGAAATCGGATAGATGGAGGTGATCCCGATGGATATGATAGGAAGTATTGCGGACCTTTCGGTGGCGATGGCGCAGAACCGGCTGGTATCGAATGTCAGTACGGCGATATTAGATAAGACGATGGATACGTGGAAGGAGCAGGGAGACGAGATGGTCAAGATGATGGAGTCTTCGGTGCAGCCGTATCTCGGACAGAATATCAATACATACATATAAACAATCAGGTGCAGATCATTGATCGGCACCTGTTTTGGTTAAGAATCAAAGAGCAAAGAACTGTTTTAAGCTTTTCTAAAACAAGTATAAAATATGTGCAAATTTTGTGAAAATTCAGAAAAAGACTTCCATTTTTTGTGAAAGTTTACTATAATAATGTGTATGAGAGGTATGGAACTGTAGGACGGCAGATACATACCATAGGAGCTTGAATATCTGCTGACACAATCTAAAAGAAAAGGGAGAGTATTATTATGGTAAACAGATTTGTATTGAACGAGACATCTTATCATGGAGCAGGAGCGATCAAGAGCATCGCAGACGAGGCAAAGGGACGTGCTTTCAAGAAAGCATTTGTATGTTCTGATCCGGATCTTGTAAAGTTCGGTGTGACACAGAAGGTTCTGGATGTGCTTGAAGGCGCAGGACTTGCTTATGAGTTGTATTCCAATATCAAGCCAAACCCAACGATCGAGAATGTACAGACAGGTGTTGCGGCTTGCAAGGCTGCAGGCGCTGATTACATTATCGCGATCGGTGGTGGATCTTCTATGGATACCGCCAAGGGCGTTGGTATCATTATGGAGAATCCGGATTTTGCCGATGTGCGCAGCCTGGAGGGCGTTGCCGATACAAAGCATAAGAGTATGCCGATCTTTGCAGTGCCTACGACAGCAGGTACCGCAGCAGAGGTTACGATCAACTACGTTATCACGGATGTAGAGAAGAATCGTAAGATGGTCTGCGTAGATCCTCATGATATTCCGGTCGTTGCATTTATTGATCCGGAGATGATGGCAAGTATGCCGAAGGGACTGACTGCTGCAACCGGTATGGATGCACTGACACATGCGATTGAGGGTTATATTACCGCAGGCGCATGGGAGCTTTCCGATATGTTCCATCTGAAAGCAATCGAAATTATTTCACGTTCCTTAAGAGGCGCGGTTGACAATACACCGGAAGGCAGAGAGGGTATGGCATTAGGTCAGTATGTTGCAGGTATGGGCTTCTCCAACGTTGGTCTTGGTATCGTTCATTCCATGGCACATCCTCTTGGTGCTCTTTATGATACACCACACGGTGTGGCAAATGCGATCATCCTGCCAACCGTTATGGAGTACAATGCAGATGCTACCGGTGACAAGTACAAGTACATCGCACAGGCAATGGGCGTAGAAGGAACAGAGAACATGTCTCAGGAAGAGTACCGCAAGGCTGCCATTGATGCAGTTCGTAAGCTGTCTCAGGATGTTGGAATCCCTGCAGATCTCAAGGAGATCGTGAAGAAGGAGGATATTCCGTTCCTTGCACAGTCTGCTTACGACGATGCCTGCCGTCCGGGCAATCCAAAGGAGACATCCGTTGAAGATATCACAGCTTTGTATGAGAGCCTGATCTAATCAATTTACGTAGATATTATTACCTAATTATAATAGAAGACACCCGGAGATCCAATGAAGAAGATTTCCGGGCGTCTTTTTATTGTTATCGTCAGGAAATGACAGGATTTTAGAAAATAGCAAATTGTTTCGCAGGGACATGGTTCCCTACAGAAAACAGCCGTACACTCGGGCGGTATACTTGCATTCTGGTTAAGATAATGGTATATTTAGAAACAGTTTAATAGTAGGAACACACCTATGGAATGGAGGATAATCATGGAAAAAACAATGGAGAAGATTCAGGCAGTCGCAAAGGCAAGAGGTTTTATTTATCCTGGATCTGAGATTTACGGCGGACTTGCGAATACATGGGATTATGGTAATCTCGGTGTGGAATTGAAGAATAATGTGAAACAGGCATGGTGGCAGAAGTTTATTCGTGAGAGCCAGTACAATGTCGGTATTGACTGTGCAATTCTTATGAACCCACAGACATGGGTCGCATCCGGTCATCTTGGAAGCTTTTCCGATCCATTGATGGATTGTAAGGAATGTCATGAGCGTTTTCGTGCTGATCAGCTGATCGAGAAGTTTGCTGAGGAGAACAGCATCGAGCTTGACGGCAGCGTGGATGGATGGAGCAATGAAAAGATGCAGGACTTCATTGCGGAACACAGCGTGCCATGTCCAACCTGTGGAAAGCACAATTTTACAGATATTCGTCAGTTCAATCTGATGTTTAAGACATTCCAGGGTGTTACAGAGGATGCTAAGAATACCGTATATCTTCGTCCGGAGACAGCACAGGGTATTTTCGTCAACTTTAAGAACGTGCAGAGAACATCCAGAAAGAAGATCCCGTTTGGTATCGGACAGATTGGTAAGTCTTTCCGTAACGAGATCACACCGGGTAACTTCACATTCCGTACCCGTGAGTTTGAGCAGATGGAGTTAGAGTTCTTCTGTGAGCCGGACACCGATCTTGAGTGGTTCGCATACTGGAAGGATTTCTGTATCAACTGGCTGCAGACGCTTGGCATTAAGCCGGAAGAGATGCGTGTTCGTGACCATGACAAGGAGGAGCTTTCCTTCTATAGTAAGGCAACATCTGATATCGAGTTCCTGTTCCCATTTGGCTGGGGCGAGCTTTGGGGTATTGCAGACCGTACCAATTACGATCTGAGCCGCCATGCGGAGACCTCCGGTGAGGATATGAGCTACTTCGACGATGCCAAGAATGAGAAATATATCCCATATGTTATCGAGCCTTCGCTGGGTGCTGACCGTGTGACACTGGCATTTCTGTGCAGTGCATATGATGAAGAAGAGCTTGAGGGCGGCGATGTTCGTACCGTAATGCATTTCCATCCTGCAATTGCACCGGTTAAGATTGGTGTGCTTCCATTATCCAAGAAGCTCGGCGAGCAGGCAGGCAAGATTTACGAGACATTGTCTAAGCTGTACAACTGTGAATACGATGACAGAGGTAACATCGGTAAGCGTTACCGTCGTCAGGATGAGATTGGTACTCCTTACTGTATCACATATGACTTTGATTCTGAGGAGGATGGTGCTGTAACAGTACGTGACCGTGATACCATGGAGCAGGAACGTATCAAGATTGAGGATCTTCCAAAGTACTTCGAGGGCAAGTTCAGTTTCTAATAAAGCGTATGTGATGTACGAAATAGACCGGAAATAATGTGTGGCGAAAATGTGTCATGAAAATGAGCATTTCTCACAATAGAAAAGAAATAGTAATTTTGTTTGTTCGACAAAATTACTATTTTTTTTGACAATCTATAAAATGTGACGGAAATATAATAAAAAGTTAAGAATCTTTTGTGCATTGTGTCTATTGAATTGTAAGGAGTGCCATGCTAAAATTCCGCATGTATCAAGAAATCCACTAATATAAGGGGGAAATAATCATGAAGACTTCTATGAAGAAAGTACTTTCATTGGCTCTGGCTGGAGCACTTGCACTTACAAGTGTATTCTCTGTAAATGCAGTTGATGCTTCCAATGCTAAGAAGGCAGCCGCTGTTAAGACAGCAAAGCTTTCTATCGTTGCTGCAAAGGATAAGGCAGTTAACGCTTCTACAACAGTAACAGGTGTTGCAGTTTCTACAAAGGGTGCACTTGCCTGCAAGTATGACGCAAAGCTTGCTACAAGCATTGCTTCTGCATCTGCAGTTGTTGTATCCGGCGATGCAATCAAGGTAACAGTTACCGCTACAAAGGGTGCTGTAGCTTGTACAGATGCTGCTGTCAGCGTATTATCCGCTAACACAGAGATCGCTAAGGTTCTTGTAACGATTAAGGGTGCTGCTACAACAAAGGCAACAAAGTCTATCAAGTTCAAGAAGAACAAAGTAGTAGTTGCTGCCGGTAAGAGCACAAAGGTTGCTTACACAGTTAAGAAGGCAGCTACAGCTGATGCTGCTAAGAAGGTGACTGTTAAGTCTGCTAACAAGAAGATCGCTAAGGCTACTCTTGTAAAGGGTCAGAAGAAAGTTAAGATCGCTGTACCTAAGAAGGCTAAGGCAGGTACATCTACAAAGGTAACACTTAAGTCTGGTTCTAAGAAGGCTGTTCTTAAGGTATTCGTTAAGAATCCTGCAAAGAAGGTTAAGGCTAAGAAGGCTACTGTAGTAGTTAAGAAGAACAAGACAAAGAAGATCACTGTAGCAGTTAAGGCTAAGAACAACAAGAAGGCTACAACAGACGCAATCAAGGTTAAGTCCTCTAACAAGAAGGCTGTAAAGGTTAAGTCTGCAGTTGCTAAGAAGGGCAAAGTTGTTATCACTGTTAAGGCTGCAAAGAAGGCTGGAAAGAGCAAGCTGACTGTTAAGGTTGGTGCTAAGAAGGCTACTGTAAATGTAAAGGTTAAATAATTTTACATTCCTTATGTGACTTTGACTTGAGGGTGTCGCACTGGTGACAGTGCGGCACCTTTTTCGTGGTATAGGAAAATGCTCGTAACGTACGTGGAAGCCAACGAAAATTAATTTGGTACGAAAAGAGGAAATATATGCGTGGTACGAAAAAGAAAAGAAAATGGAGTCGCAAGAAGTGCCGTTTACTGCTGATGTGGTCAAGTGTCATATTCGTTGCGGCGGCATTGCTGCTTTCAACGATCTGGAGTCATAATTACCGGATGCGCAGGAACAATACTGTGGCGAAGAACGATCCTGTCAGGAAAGCAGAGACTACAAAGGTGCCGAATAAGACAGCAGAGCCGATGGAAAGTCCGACGCCTTCCATGAAACAGACGGAAAAGCCGGATGAAACGAAGAAACTGTACACGTATCTTCAGGGACCAAAGTCCTGGAAGCGGGGCATTGACTGGTCCGGTGAATGGGGAGAGCAGTATATGGATGGAGGCTCGTTTGGCGGCTTTGGCTGCGGTCTGTGCTGTATGGCAAATGTGTATTCGTCATTGACAGAGTATCAGTGTTCTCCGGTGGATATGTATCGTTTTGCCAAGAAGCATACCGGCTATGGCGGTGGCATGGCAATTGACTGGGGATATATGCGAAGAAGCCTTACCAGGCTGGGATTTCAGTGTCATGTCGAGCATAAGCAGGAGACATACCGACAGTTTCGACAGAATATCAGCGATGCCAAATGTGCGATTGTTCTCGTCTCCAGTAGCAACTCTACGGTTCACTGGAAGAATACACCGGGGCATTATGTGACGATCTTTGCTTATGATAAAAAGCATGACCGGGTTTTTCTGGCGGATTCCGGAGATCCGGATCACAACAGGAAGTGGATCTCGCTGAAAAAGATTTATCGTTCTCTGAAAACGGCAAGCAACTGGCAGTACCTTTTGGTTGAGGGTTATCAGAAATCGAAGGATATCTGGAAGCATAAGACGGCATCCGGAGTATGGAACCGGCCGGCATATCTGCAGAAATAATCGTGCACAGTGCTGTGCCCGGCTGGTCAAAGAATGTGATAATGCGGTAACGGCATGTTGAGCAGAATATGCCGCAGAAAGTCAAACAACAGGATGGAAGGACCGGACAGGAGAAACCAGAGCGTGCTGTTCAGCAGACAGATCTGCCCTTGTATATTGTATGGGCGTCCGGTGTAATCCCAGACGTTTAAATGGAGCTGGTGATTGACAAGAAGTCCTACCAGATATTCGATAGTTGTGATCATCAGACCACAAAGAAGCATTTGCAGCAGAAGGGAAAATCTGGCATGGAACAGAGCTTCCACCGCACCGATCAGCAGAAAGCAGATGCCGGCAGTGAAAAACATGGAAATATGCGTGTATCCCCGGTAGAGAATTTCGATTCCACAGTAAAGAAAGCCCCCTGTGAAAAATATAATGGAATATGCCTGTATTGGAGTAAGTGCCATAGAAATACCATGCCTTTCTGATTCATATTACGTGCCTTTAGTATGATTATTTTTTTGCTTGTTTATACCTGTGTATTGATGAATAGGGCTGGAATATGTTACACTAATAAGAGTGATCAAAACGGGAATAAATTTTTGCATATGGAATTTATTCTTCGGCATACCTGACACAGATCCGGTATGTGCGCAAAATATGTTTAGAAATGAGGAATGATATGAATTACGATATTTTAAATAAAGCGGACAAGGTCATCTGCGAGCGGATTGAAAAGGATGAGATCAAGGGAGCGAGTCTCTGTGTGATCCATAAAGGAGATACCGTATATTTCCGTTCCTTTGGTATGGCAGATGTGGCAAGAGACATTCCGATGACGAAGGATTCTATCTTCCGTTGTTATTCCATGACAAAGCCGGTTACGGCAGCGGCAGTGATGACCGTGGTAGAGAAGGGGCTTCTTTCCCTGAGCGATACGGTGGATATGTATCTTCCGGGGTTTCAGGATCAGAAGGTGTTAAAGGACGGCGAGCTTGTGCCGGTGCAGCAGAAGGTGACGATCCAGCATTTGTTGAATATGACAGCCGGTGTGACATATCCGGATGCCAGTTTTCCGGCGGGAACTTATATGCAGAATATGATCGACAAGTATTATGCAGATCTTGAGGCGGGCAAGCCGACGAGTACATACGATCTTGCTAATCTGATCGGACAGCAGCCGCTGGAATTTGAGCCGGGAGAGGGCTGGCGTTATTCCTTCTGTGCGGATGTGCTTGGTGCTGTGATCGAAGTGGTGACGGGTAAGACATATGGTGAATATTTAAAAGAGACAATCTTTGAGCCGCTCGGAATGGTGGATACCGACTTTTATGTGCCGGAGGACAAGCTGGACCGTTTTATGGAGAATTACGAGTTTAAGCCGGAGACAGGAACGCTGGAACCATGTACATGGCAGCATCTTGGACTTTCCTATATGCACAAAAAGAAACCGGCATTTGAGTCCGGTGGAGCGGGACTTGTATCCACGGTGGGTGATTACTCCAGGTTTGTCCGGATGATGATGCACGACGGATGCTATGGTGGTGTCCGTATTTTGGGGCGCAAGTCGATCGAGCATATGCATATCAACCAGCTGACACCGCAGCAGATGAAGATGTATGACTGGGAGGCACTCAGAGGCTACGGCTATGGTGATCTGATGCGCCATATGATTGATGTTCCGGCATCCTACGGACTTGGCTCAGAGGGAGAGTTTGGATGGGATGGATGGCTCGGCTCTTATGTGGCGATGGATCCGGCGGAGGATCTTGCGATCATTTATGTGATCCAGAAGTGTGGCGGTAACGGATACCGTGATGTGCAGCTTCTGCGCAACATTATTTACAGCGCACTGTAGGCAGGAGAGAGGTGGCGTCATGAAGATCATAGAGGGAAAGCAGGCTGTCGTGAAACAGATTGAGACAAAGACTGCCGTACAGAATCATGCAGCGCAGGCAGTGTGTCGCGATGTTCTGGCACCGGAGTATCAGACGCTGCATTATCATGGCGTGAAACAGGAGAAGGGAAAGTCTCTTGCGTTTCAAAAGCAGGTGATACCGGCTGAAGTGTACGCAGCAGACGAAGGGAGAAACGGAGTCATCGGAGCAGATATCGTGACGCCGGTGTTTGCGGAAGAAACACTCGGACAGTTGGATCATGAGACGACATTGAAGGAGCTGTTTGCGGGGGCAGGCAGTCGGAGAGAGGGATGAAATGGTAGATCATATTGTCAGGCTGGATATTAAGCCGTTAATGACATATAACGATGGTAAGAAGCGTAAAACCACACTGACATCTTTCGAAAAGGTGTTAGCGCATAAAGAGAACGGCATTGTCAATGAGGAGGATATCAAGACTCAGGCAAAGGCAGACCGCAGGAAGCTGCAGAGCACGACGGACCGTAAAGCGGGACAGGCAGTAGAGACCAGGACAGCGAAGACATTATATGCTGATCCGGTGACAGGACGGGCTGTGACTTATGAGGATGTTGCGGATACCAAGAAGAGTCAGGCGGATAAGGCATCGGGAACCGGGAGAGTGTCGGCGCAGAGTAAGACAACCACAGCGGACTCCATGAAAACAACAAAATACGATTCATATTTTAAGAAGGCAGCCGCCAAATACGGAGTATCCGAGAGTCTGCTCAAGGCAATCGCAAAGGCAGAATCTAATTTCAATGCAAAGAGCGTTTCCGGTGCAGGAGCGATGGGCGTCATGCAGCTGATGCCGGATACCGCAAAGGGACTTGGTGTGACTGATCCTTATGATCCGGAACAGAATATTATGGGCGGAGCAAAATGTATTTCGCAGAAGCTCAAGGAGTTTAACGGGAACGAGAGAATGGCTCTGGCAGCCTATAATGCCGGAAGCGGCGCAGTCAGAAGATATGGTGGCATACCGTCCTACTGCAAATCATATGTTAATAAAGTACAAAGCTACAAGAAGGCATATGAAACCGCAGATGCTGTATGATATTGAAATGTTATGGATTCGGTTATGCGGACTTCCTAAGCGGAAATCTGTATAGCCGAAATTTATTAAAGGGGCGTATTTATGATCACAAAGAAATATATTGTCTGGGACTGGAACGGAACAATCATTGACGATGTCGGGATCGCGCTGGATGCCGTGAATGATATGCTCAGAGAGAAGAAGCGGCCGGAAATCACACTGGAGCAGTATCGTCAGGCGATGGATACGCCGATTCTTCGTTTTTATGAACGGTTTTTTGATATGGAAGAGACCGATTTTGACTGGATCGCAGAGAGGTTTCAGGAATATTATGAGGCGCATAAGCGGGAGCTTTCTCTGCATGAGGGAGTGGAGGATCTGCTTCACCGATTTGAACAGGAAGGGTGTCATCAGATTATTTTGTCCTCCTCTGCAACAAGGATCATAGAACAGCATGTCAAGAGATTTGGACTGACGCATTACTTTGATGCAGTGCTTGGAGCCAATGATCTGCTGGCAGCAGGGAAGATTGAGCGGGCGGTCGACTATTTCACACAACAAAAAATACCAAGAGATGAGACGGTCATGATCGGAGACTGTGTTCATGACTATGAGGTGTCTCATACACTTGGTATCGATTGTGTGCTGATGAGTGGTGGCCATCAGGATCTTGCAAGTCTGAAAGCCTGTGGATGTCCGGTGCTGTCCGGATATCAGCCCATGATCCGAAGCCCCTTCGGATAGTGGTTTTTCAGCATACCGTTCTGTGCCTTGCCCCAGCCGAGGGTACAGTTGTCAACGGTGACAAGAACCCAGCCCTTGAAGGACGGATCACAGGCGATTGTTTCGCCGTGAAGATAACGGTTGGCATCTTCATAGCTGCAGGAAAGGCTCTGACATGCCTGTGACGGCTTCAATGCTTTTGCCAGTGCGTGTGCAGGTTCAAACCGGTTCTTTTTGAGTGTACCAAGCTGAAGACCGCTTCTAAGCAGCTTCAAGCCGGCAAGCGAAGGCGCTGCGGCCGGCAGCAGATAAAGAGAATCGCCGAATAACTCCATTCTGCCATGTGCAAACACGGGATCATCCTGCAGAGGTGTCTGCAGGTATTTTTTTTCAAATTCTTTGTAATCGGTCAGATCGACCGCCTTATCGCGCTGTTTCTTTTTGGACTTCTTTGCGGAAACGGTCGGCAGGACTTCGCAGGCCGGCTGTGGTGTACCTGCTTTGACGAGACGTGCGGCAAAGTGTCCTTCTCCATGGAGCTTATGCGGCCAGAGACGCAGAACGCGGGATGAGATCTCGTCGGGGTATGCGGCAATGCCGCAGGAAAGGCCACCGTGATCCGGAAGGTCTGCTACGCGTTGTCCAAGAGCAGTGTCGTGCCAGTCGGTCAGAGTATAATCCGGATGTGTCTCTAAAAACCACTGGATCATGGCTTCATCCTCGTCCGGTGCAAAGGTGCACGTTGAATAGACGAGAACGCCGCCGGGCTGCAGCATCTGGTCTGCCTGCGTAAGGATCATCCGCTGACGGTCAGCACAGATCCCGACATTCTCAAGACTCCATTCACTGACGGCGGTATCATCCTTACGGAACATTCCTTCGCCGGAGCATGGGGCATCGACAACGATCCGGTGGAAGAACAGCGGAAAGTGAGTGGCAAGTCCTTCCGGGGATTCGTTGCAGACAAGTGCATTCGGGATTCCCATGCGTTCGATATTCTGTGAGAGAATGCGGGCGCGGTTCGGGAAAATCTCATTGGACACCAGCATGCCCTGCCCCTGAAGCAGAGCGGCAATATGAGTACTCTTGCCGCCGGGAGCAGCACACAGGTCACAGACAAGTTCGCCGGGCTGTGGATCTAACAGGCTCACCACAGACATGGCACTTGGCTCCTGAATATAGTAGGCACCGGCTTCGTGGAGCGGATGCCTTCCGGGACGCTCCTCCGGATCAAAATAATAGCCATCCTCCGCCCATGCAACCGGCTTTAATGAGAAGGGAAGCGTATCACAGCCTTGAAATGGATTACGCCGGAGCCCGTAAGCTCGCGGCGTATCATACGACTGTAGAAAATCTTCCCACTCTGCACCAAGGATCGGTTTTCTCTCACGGAGAAAATCAGGTGGTAAATTTCTAGACATATTTGACTCCTATCGTGATTAGATCAGATCGATGATATCGACATTCTCTCCGGTAATACCAACCTGAGCACCGTCAGCAGCCTCGGTTGAGTCAGGATGTGCGATGAGCCATTTGTTTCTTGCCCAGAGATACTTGTCGTTATCATTGACAACGGAGATCTCAGGAGCATCCTCGTTGGTTCCCTTCGGAAGAACGATAACAACACGGAAGCCCTCGCCCTTCCTGGCACTGCAAGGTGCATAGTGAAGTGTGGTTGCGTAAAGCTCTACGCCGGTTCCCTTCGGACACAGGAATGCCTCCGTCTTAGAGGAATCAATCTTGCCGTCAATAATGTCCTGCTGTCTTGCAACAAGAAGGATTGCATCGTCAGCAGCAATATCGATCTCGCTGTCTCTGTGATACTCGAAACAGTTTAATTTCGTGTTGGTTCCGTTGCAGTAACCGATCTCGATCGGCATACCACCGTAGCAGTTATCGCGAAGCTGTGCGTAAGCAGGGGTATCCTCAAGCTCTGCGACCGATGGAACATATACAACACTGTCTGCCGGCTTCGGTGTATTGGCCTCCAGACGCTCCAGAAGCAGGGAGTAATCGTAACTGTCAACAACTCGTCCGTATGTACGGAATGCATCATCAAATACTGATTGGATCTTCATATTAGTGTCCTCCATTTCTATGCCTCAAAGGCAGTTATACATCGTAAGAACAGTATAGCATACTTTTGGAAAATGGGGAATGCTTCTGGCAGAAGTTTGGTATTGCCATATGGGTACGATAAATATATAATAAAGTAGAATATGTGAAAAAACTGATACTACAGCAGTAGAATGAATAGGGGGAGTGTGAAAACTCATATGAAAATTGCATTAGGACAATTAAATATGGCGTGGGAGGACAAAGAATTGTCCCTGCAAAAAGTACGGAAGCTGACGGCTCAGGCAGCAGCCGGTGAGGCAGATATGATCGTGTTTCCGGAAATGTCATTGACCGGCTTTTCGATGGATATTGACCGGATCGGAGAGGATCCGGATCAGCCGGAGTCGGTGGAACGGATGGGAAGGATCGCCGGAGAGTATCATATCGCCATCGGCTTTGGATGGGCGGCACTTCCGGAAGCCGGACAGACAAAGGGGACAAACCGGTTTACCGTACTGGACGCAGAGGGGAAGGTGCTTGGAGAGTACAGTAAGCTGCATCCGTTCCGGTATGGGGGCGAAGCTGATATTTATCAGGGTGGCGACCGTCTTGTTACTGTCCCGTTTATGGGACACACGATAGGTCTGTTTGTGTGTTATGATCTGCGGTTTCCGGAGATTTTTGAGCTGGTATCGGAGCAGGCGGATGTGATGCTTGTGATCGCGGACTGGCCGGCTTCGAGAGCGGATCACTGGCTGACACTGTTAAAGGCGCGGGCAATTGAGAATCAGTCTTACATGGCGGGGGTCAATTGCACCGGAAGCCTGAACGGGCTGGATTACAGCGGAGACAGTACGGTGTTTGATCCATTGGGGAATCTGCTTGGCACGCTGCATGGACAGGAGGGCATCGTAATCTGTGAGATCGGTCATGATGTACAGGTGCTGCGGCAGAAGTTTCAGATGAAACAGGACAGAAGAAACGAATTTTATATACAGGAATATCAAAAATAAGGAAGGTACATTAATTATGAGCAAATACGAAATGGCGGTAAGAGTTTCACAGGTGCAGAGTCTGGTTGAGGAAAGAAAGTACCGGAAGGCGGCGGCCGTTCTCTCGACGATCGATGTGCGTCAGGTTAAATCACAGACAGAGCTGCAGACCTTTGCGGAGGTTTATGTGAAGACAGAGCAGTTTGAGGCGGCGAAGGCAATTTATCTGCGTATTTATAAGCGCAATCACAATAAAAAGGTGCTGTATCGTCTGATCTATCTTGCAATCCGGACCAACAATCTGGATGAGGCGGAGCGTTTTTATGAGGAGTTTCAGGATCTGAACCACAGTGAGCAGGAGAGCCTTATTCTTCGCTACCGGATCGACAAGGCAAAGGGAGCACCGTTTAACCGCCTGATCGAAACACTGGAGCGGTTGAAGGAAGAGGATTATGTCGAGGAGTGGGCATATGAGCTTGCAAAGCTGTATCAGCGTGCCGGACGCGAGGAAGAGTGCCGCAGAGAGTGTGAGGACATCAAGCTCTGGTTTGGCGAGGGTGAGATCGTGGAGCGTGCACAGGCATTGCTTGATTATCTGGATGAGGATGAATCTATTTACTATGAAGATAGAGACTATACGGTAGCCCTTCCGGAGGAGCCGAACCCGGATGATACCGGTTCACTGCCGGATCTGGGACCGGAGCTTATGAAGCAGGAAATCGAGAAAATGAAAAAGAAAAAGAGAGAGGAAAGACTTCGCGAACTTCCGGAAGAGGAGCCGGAGGATGAAGAGTTTGTCGATGATTACGAGGATGAGGACGAAGAGGAAGAGCTTTTAGTTTCGCCGGAGGAAATCACCCAGAAGGCAAAGGGCGGTTTTCATCTGCTGCGTGGACTCTGGAAACGCGGCAGCAAGGACAAAGAGGAGGAAGAGGATGCTCAGGAAGCAACTTATCCGGAGGGGATGGAGCCTATAGAGGAAGATACTGCTCAGGTAATGCCGGAGGATGAGATGGCAGCTTCGGAGGAAGAGTCTGAAGCGGTTCAGACTGATGAGATGGATCAATGGAAGCCGGAGGAAAATAAGGAAGAGACGGAGGAGCAACAGAATACGGCTAAACCGATGAGCCGGGAGATGAAGAATACATTGGCGGCAGCCGTGGAAAATGTTCTGGCAGAGCAGGCGGCAGCGAGTGAAGAACCGGAGAAGCCTGAGAAACCGTCGCAGTCGGGTCTTGGCATCACGCAGGATCTGGCAAAGGAGATCACGGCAATCTTTGAGGCGGAGAAGAGAGAGCAGTTAAAGGAAAAGGCAGTGTCAGTCATGGATAATGCGACCGGAAAGATCAGCGATGTGCCGAACCTTGCTTCCGATGTACTGGGACGCATGACACAGGCGGTTCAGAGTAAGGTTGGGAAAACATATATTCCGATGGACATAGCGGAGCCACAGGAGGAAGCGGAAGAAGAGATGCAGACTCTGCAGGAAGAGCAGCCGGTATCATTGACGGAGGACGGCGAGATACAGCGTCCGGTCGGAATGGAGGAGATCATTGCATCCGGCGTGCTTCCGGTGAAGGAGGATGATGTTACGATGATAGAGCTGGACCAGATCATGCCGGAGCCGGATATTCCGGAGCTTCGTCAGGTGATGCCGGAGGACAGCCCGGAACTTGGCAATCTGCCGGAGCTGGAGGAGAGTGAGCTGCCAACGACAAGAGCACTGCATCATTCCTTCAATGATATTCTGACCCTGATCGCCGGAGAGCTGGAGCCGAAGCATTTTGTATTGATTGGTGAAGGTGAGGAGAAAATCCTTGGAATCACGAAAAAGATCGTTCGCGTGAATCACGACAAGGGCTTTTTGTCCACAAGCCAGATCGCAAGGATCAGTTCCACACAGTTAAATCAGATGGATCTGCTGCGTGTCTGCAACCAGATCAAGGGTAACTGTCTGCTGATTGACAATGCATCAGAGCTTGCATTTACGACGATCACAAAGATATTTGCCGTGATGGATGCATTCCGCGGTGACTTTATTGTAGTGCTGGCGGATGACGGTAATACACTGGATGAGCTTTTCCGTGTAGCACCGGCACTGGCAAGACGATTTGAGTATGTAATTGATATCGCACAGTATAGTGAGGAGGATTATCAGTAGAATGGCAGGAGAAGAAATACATGTAATCGGTCATATTAATCCGGATACGGATTCCGTCTGCTCGGCGATCGCATATGCCGATCTGAAGCGGCAGGTGACAGGTCGGTCTTATATTGCAAAGAGAGCAGGGCAGATCAACGCAGAGACGCGCTTTGTGCTGCAGAAGTTTCATGTGCCGGAGCCGGACTATTTAAGTGATGTCCGGACACAGGTTTTTGATATTGATGTGGTACAGGTGCCGGGAGTTGGCAGCGATATTTCCCTGAAAAAGGCATGGGAGATCATGAAGGAAGGTACACTGGCGACGCTGCCGGTCGTACAGCAGGACGGCATGCTTGAAGGTCTGATTACGATCGAGGATATCGCGAAATCCTACATGGATGTGTATGACAGCCGCGTTATCGCAAAGGCACAGACGCCGTTTCGTAATCTGATCGAGACTCTGGAGGGCGAGATGATCGCGGGGGATCCGGATGAGATCATTTCCTCCGGTAAATGTCTGATCGCCGCAGCAAATCCGGATCTGATGGAAAATTATATCGAGAAGGACGATATTGTGATACTGGGTAACCGCTACGAATCACAGCTTTGTGCGATCGAAATGGATGCCAAATGTATTATTGTCTGCGATGGTGCGCTCGTATCCTTTACGATCAAGAAGCTGGCAGAGAGCAAGGGCTGCTTCATTATTAAGACACCGTATGATACTTATACCGCAACGCGTCTGGTCAATCAGAGTATGCCGATCCGTTATTTTATGAAGGCAAAGGATCTGATCACATTCCGGCGCAACGATTACATTGATGATATCCGAGAGACAATGGCACAGAAGAGATACCGTGATTTTCCGATCATGGATCTGAATGGCAGATATTATGGCATGATCTCCAGACGAAGCCTGTTGGGTGCCCGCAAGAAACAGCTTGTGCTTGTGGATCATAACGAGATTGCCCAGGCAGTGGACGGTCTGGATGAAGCAGAGGTGCTGGAGATCATCGATCATCACCGTATCGGTGGGCTGGAGACGATGAATCCGGTATATTTCCGTAACCAGCCGCTCGGCTGTACGGCGACGATCGTTTATCAGCTTTATCGGGAGCAGAATGCTACGATCGACAAGCAGATCGCAGGTCTCCTCTGCTCGGCAATCTTATCGGACACATTGATCCTTCGTTCGCCGACCTGCACGGAGACGGACAAGAAGGCAGCCTACGCACTCGCGGAGATTGCAGGGATCGATCCGGAGAAATATGCCGAGGAAATGTTTGCGGCAGGCAGCAATTTGTCATCGCGCACGCCGGAGGAGATATTCTATCAGGATTTCAAGAAATTCGTGGTGGACGAGGTTTCCTTCGGAGTAGGACAGATCAACTCCATGACGCAGAAGGATCTGGACGATGTGAGGGCGCGACTGATTCCGTATATGGAGAAGGCACTCACTTCGCATGCGATTCCGATGCTGTTCTTTATGCTGACCAATATTCCGCAGGGAACGACCGAGCTCTTGTGTGCCGGCAACGGAGCCCAGGAGCTTGCCAGAAAGGCATTTCATCTTTCCGGGGATGAGGATGCGATCATTCTGAAGAATACCGTATCCCGTAAAAAGCAGCTGATCCCGGCACTGATGCAGGCGATTCAGCAGGGATAGCAAATATGATGCAAAGGGCAAAAAGTCTTTTGCATCCAACATCATAAATATAAGAAAATTGACAGAAATTTGACATAAAATGGAAATAAACTAATGCTAAAATATGACTGCCGGATTGCGGAAATTGCATGGCGGTGGAGCAATCCGTGACATCATTTTTAGGGGACAAAGACATTTTGATCCCAATATTATTACATCGCAAAAGGGGGAAAGAACGCGATATGCAGCTAAGGGGAAAATCAGAACACAGAAGAGGGAACACCAAGACAAGGATCATGGCAGTCGTCATGGCTGTCGCAATGCTTTCGGTACAGCTGTTTAGTGCAGCACCGGTCAACAAGGCTTCTGCCGAGGGGGATACGGCAGACCTTCGTATTATGTTTACGACCGATCTGCACGGACAGGTTGTCGATGTGGACTATTCCAAGGGAACACTGTTTCCGAAGGGAGGTCTTTCCAAGGCGGCAACATTAATTAACCAAGCGAAGAGTGAGGTGCCGGATGGCAACACGCTCTTATTTGATCTGGGAGATGTCATGTATGACTACACGACAGATTATATTTATGAGCATGATCAGTCAGAGACACAGCCGATCTACAAGGCAATGGCATCGTTAAACTATGATGCGATCATTCTCGGCAATCATGACTATGAGTACACACTGCCATACATACAGAAGCAGTATGAGACAAGTGGTCTTAAGGACAAGGTCATCGCCTCTAATATTACAGATGCCGTGACCGGAAAGCATGTTTTCAATGAGAATAAGATCATTGAAAAGACATTAAAGACAAAGGCAGGAGCCAGTGTGACAGTCAAGGTCGGAGTGATCGGGGAGTCGATCCCGATACTTTCCAAGAAGCGTTGTGACTATACCGGTGTGTTAAATGGAGAGGATATGGTTGCCAATGTAAAGAAGGAGACCAAGATCTTAAAGGATGCCGGAGCAGATATCGTTGTGGTACTGGCGCATTCCGGCGTGGGAAGTGAGCAGCCGGCACTGATGGATGAGAATGTCGGATATGCACTGACACAGATCGATGGTGTGGATGCGGTGCTGTGTGGTCATAAGCATTCCAATTTCTGTGCGGATGGCACAACACATTATGATACTTATCCGGGGGTGGATACGAAGACAGGTCTGGTCAACGGCAAGAACCTTGTTATGGTCGCAAACAGCGGTCAGGGTATCGGAGTGATCGATCTCGGCGTATCAGCCGGCAAGAGAATCGTGACCAGAAAGTCACAGATCAAAAAGACACAGATCAATACGGGGATCAATCAGACGATCGCAGCATACATGGACAAGTGGGGCGCCGTTTTCGGGGCAGACAGCACAGAGATCCTGGCTGAGCTGAAATCTTCCGCAAGATGGCAGAACTACTTTGGCACGGTTGAGGACAGCAGTCCGATCCAGCTTCTCAATGATATGGCGATCTCTTATGGCCTGGAATATCAGAACAATGACAATACAGAATGCAAGGGACTTCCGGTTGTTGCCGCATCACGTTATTCAAGATACGGTGCGGGCAGTGGACTGGATTATTATGATATTAAGGACAATTTTACCAGTGCGGATCTTTATCAGCTGATGAACTACAGGATTCAGCTCTGGCGTTACAAGGTGACAGGGGCACAGCTTAAGGAATGGCTGGAGTGGGCAGCGAGTGCTTACGAAACAGCGGGGAGCAACGTTATCACGACCGGTTCTGCAATTTCAAGCCCGTCACCTTCGCCGGCAGCAACAGCGACACCGTCGGCGACTTCGGTAGCAGATCCATCCGGGCAGCCACAGGATTCTGTTCTGACACAGTCTGCCAATAAGGGGATTTCCCAGACGAGTGACCTGTTAGCCGGCATTATCAATTACAAAGGAAGCAAGCCGTTGCAGTATTCGCTGCAGGAGCTGTATCTGACAGATCTGAGCCGTTTCTATGTGATGGACGGTGTGGAATATACGATCGATACGAAAGTGGCACCGCGTTATAACTACGATGGCAAGAAGGTCAATGATACCAGACGTGTTACGAACATTACAAGAAACGGGCTGCCGGTAAAGGATACGGATGAGTTTCTTCTGATCGTCAACCGTCTCGATTCGACAAAGGTGCCGGAGCTGTTTACGACACAGGCAATGACCAAGCTCAGTGCCGCAGATACAAGAGCTTACTTTAAGAAGTATATGCAGAAGCAGTCCGAGTGCGGTACACTGGGTAATCTTGAGGATAACAACTGGGATGTGAAGTATTCCGGCCAATATAATTATGTATTAAAGACCGGTTCCGGTGCGAGTGATCTGATCGGGCAGAGATCATGGATCAAGGAGAAGCTCGATTCGTCGGAGGATTTTGACTATTACAGAGCGGAGCTGTCGAAGAAGAGCACACAGGATACCTCCGGTCCGGATCTGAACCTGGCAGCATTAAATGAGATAGAGACAAATCATCCGGTCCGCGTTGCCGTTCAGGCAACAGACCGCTCCGGTATTGCGTCCCTGACCTATCTGCAGGGCAAATACAACGATGCCTCTATCGCATGGAACAGCGCAAAGGCTGTTGAAAACGGGTATATTTCCTGTGATAAGAACAGCATTTATTCGGTTCGTGCTGTCGATGGCAACGGCAATACAACGATCCGTTATATCCGGATCAATAATATCAATGAGGGTGTTCTGGAAGCACCAAAGGTAGACACTTATACAAATCGTAAGGTTTATATCACAGGTACAGCCGAGCCGGTCACAACAATCTATTTTGAGTTGGAGGATTCCACCGTCTACAAGACAACCGTACCGGACAGTGGCGCATTTAAGTATGCTCTGCCACCGCAGAATGCCGGTAAGAAGGTATTTGTCTACGTCAAGGATGATGAGGGACGCTGCAGTGCAAGAACGGTTGTTACGGTAAAGAGAACCGGTCCGAATAAACCGGTTATGGATAAAATGACAACAGCGGTTCGCACGGTTTCCGGTGAGCTTAATGATAAGAATGTATATCCGGTATTTATTCTGGAGAGTAAGAAAACGGTATTTATGCAGGACGACGGAACGGAGGAGCTTTATAAGCAGTCAGATATTTACAACAAGGATTATAAAGTTGAGAAGCTGAATATGAACATTGCCGGTGATGGAAGCTATAATTTCCAGCTTCCGTATCTGCTTACGGCAAAGACAGAGTTCAAGATGCGTACGATCGATGTGGCAAACAGAGTCAGCATGGGAACGAAGCGTGTTGTAAAGCAGACAGTTCCTGCAAAGCCGACCATGCAGACGGTATCTAACAAGTCTACGATGGTCAAGGTATTTTCCGAGGAGAAATGTAAGAGTGCGACGATCACGGTAGGCAAGAAGACCTACACGATCAAGACGAAGAAATACATTTCTTCCAAGAAGATGTACCGCTACCAGAAGAAGATCAAGAAAACCAATTCCGGTGTCAAGGTCAATGCATATGTGACAAACAGCAAGGGTAACAGTCCGGTATTAAAGACAAAGAAAACAGAGGTCGTACCGGATACACCGAAGACAGATAAGATCAAAGCCGGAGCAAAGAAGATCACAGGTCATGTGGATGTCGTGGGCGATGGCAGTGAGAAGGACGGCGTTACCGTTGATAACACGAGGACGAGGGTATTTGTCATTGTCAACAAAAAGAAATATACCGCATCCATTGATTTCGAGGGTAATTATATCGTGAAGCTTAAGAGTAAGCTTTATTCCGGCAATAAGGTAACGGTTAAGGCGCGCAATAAAAAAGGAATGGGCATTGCAAAGAAATATACCGTCAAATAATCAGAGGTCATGTATTTAGCAAAGGTTTCTGCCACAGAAATGCGGCAGAAACCTTTTTGATTTTAACAAATGAATATGGTATAATCCAATTGATTATATCTGTTATTGAACAGAGTGTACGGAGAATTATTGTATAGTGAGGGGACGATATGGAACAAAAGGAAAAACTGATCGGGATCTTTGTGGCCAGAGCGTTCGAGGAAAACAATCTGAATTTTATTCATGCGCTGCATCGCATCGGAAAGAAGCAGGGGTATAAGCTGGTCATTTTTTCGCTGGATACCTGCGTTGAGAGAAATCTGAAAATGACATCGGCAGAGCTGGAATTTTGCGGACTTGCGGCATATCTGCCTCTGGAAGCCTATGTGATACTGGGAGAGACAATCAAGAACCGAGATATGATCGACTGTATAGCGGGGATCGCTGCAAGGCATAGTATTCCGTGCTTTTGCATGGATCGGGAGGCAGAGGGCTGTTATTTGATCTGCCACAATTATAATTCCGGGTTTGAGCAGATGGTACGCCATGTGATCGAGGAGCATGGTGTCAGACGTGTTAATATGCTGGCAGGCTTTGAGGACAACGAATTATCCGATGCCAGATTGCAGGTCTTTAAAAAGGTATTACAGGAGAATGGTATCCCTGTGGAGGAAGAGCGGATCGGATATGGTCAGTTCTGGGAGACACCGGCACAGCAGGAGATGGAGCGTTTCCTGCAATCGGAGCTTCCGATGCCGGAGGCAATCATCTGCGCGAATGATTCGATGGCACTTGTGGCGTGCAATGTGCTTGAAAAGGCAGGCTACCGGGTTCCGGAGGATGTGATCGTGACAGGATTCGACGGTATCAATGATGGTAAGTATTATCTGCCGACATTATCGACCTGTGTACCGGATTACGATGCGACGGCATGGTTTATTCTGGATAAGGTGCTGGAATGGCGGGAGAGCGGTCAGGTGCGGCCGGAAGCGTTTACCATTAATTATGTGGCAGAGAAGAATCAATCCTGCGGCTGTCAGCCCAAGGATAACGAGAACCGGAATGAGATCATTCGCAGACTGGCATCCTCTCTGGGAGACTGCGCATGGCATACGCATGCAATGAATGAGATGGTGACCGGTGCTTTACTGTTACAATCCATGGAGGAGCTGGCACTGATTCTTCCGAAGATAGAATATATTCCGAAGCAGTATTTCCGCTATGCGGCGGTGAAGCAGGAGCTATTTCGCGGGAGTACCGGAAAGGATGTGCAGGAAGCGATGGTTTCTCTGCTTTGTGGCGGGGGTGGCCGGTATTTTTCTTCCGGGGAAAGCTTTGCGGTGAAGGACTGGTACGTGTCGATCAGCATGCCGGATGACCGGTGGGAGATCATGCTTGTACGTCTGCTAAATGCCGGTAAGACGATCTATGGTTATACCGTGGACGGCTTTAAAGATATTGATCAGAGAGATATGCAGCGCTGTGACGAGTTCAGTATGTTTTTGTCGAACACGATCAATCTTGTATTACAGAACCAGCAGTTAAATATATTAAAGCATAATCTGATGCAGGCGAATAAGGAGCTTGCCAGTCTGTCAGAGTTAGATGCCATGACAGAGCTTTACAACCGCCGGGGCTTTTATAAGTATTTTGCCAGAATGGCGGCAGAGACATCGCGCAAATATGCTGTGCTTGTCTCTGTGGATATGAACCGGCTCAAGTATATCAATGATAATTATGGACATATCGAGGGAGACTTTGCGATCTGTACTCTGGCACATGCCGTACGCGAAATCTGCGGGGATGAGGCTGTCTGTGCCCGGTTTGGCGGAGACGAGTTTGACTGTATTATCTTTGCAGATGATATCACAGAGCTGACGGAGGAAGATCTTGGCTGCAGACTGCAGCAATGCATCGATGAAACGGAGGGTGTTTCGCAGAAGCCGTATCCGATCACAGCCAGCATCGGTGTGGTTGCCGAAGAGAGAACGGATGAGCTGGATGTGGAGCAGATGATCGGTAAGGCAGATACATTGATGTATTCGAACAAGCGTAAAGCCAAAGAAAACAGGAGTTGATACATCCGTATTATGGTATATAATTTATAAAACAAAAAGCAACGCAATTGACAATCAGTCCGTCAGCGTTGCTTTTGTTATTCGTAAGAGATAATTTCTTCTAGTTGTTCTTTAGATTTTTCAGTGCGGTGGAAAGCTTGATAGGATTACCGTAGCGAAGGGTACCCATACGGTAGATCTTGGCAGCGAGCCATCCCGCAGCGATCGTGGATGCGAAAAGGATCACGGCGGAGATTACAATCTCTGATGTGGCGACACTTCCCATGCCGATCCGCACAAACATGGCGGAGTAGGAAGAAAATGGAAGGAAGGAGCAGATTTTCATGATCGTGCTGTCCGGTGTCGGAAGCTGGAACATAACAATAAAGTAAACGATCATGATCAGCATCTGCAATGTGCCGGCAGATTTGTTGATATCCTCTGTTTTGGAGACAAGTGCGCCCATGGCTCCGTACAGGAATGCATAGAACAGGAAACCGCCGATGCCAAAGATAGCAAAGCCGGTGAGCACGCTGCCCGGTATCTTGAGCAGCATATCCAGCTTATCGCCCCAGTAGGTGTGGTTGACGCTGTAGCCTGCCAGAGCAGCCAGAAGGACAGAGCCGAGCTGTACGATGGCTGCCGTGGCACCGGCAAATACCTTGCCAAACAGAAGGTATTTGGCATCGACACTTGTGACAAGCACCTCGATGGAGCGGTTGCTTTTCTCGACGGTAACAGAGGTGGCAACCATAACACCGTATAAAATGATCATCATGAAGATAACAACAACGAGAGCGTAACAGTACCAGTAATTATCACCGGCATCCTTGCCGAGAATACGCTCCGTGCAGTTGACCGGAGCATCATAGCCTGCAGAGAAGGAAGCGTAATCCAGATCGTTTTGTTCACAGTAGATCTGCTGATGAACCTGAGAAAGAAAGCTCTCGAAGATCGCCTGATTCTCATCGTACATGTTCCGGTTCAGAACATAATATTCATAATTCAGATCGTCTTTCACATCAAAGCCGGCAGAGATTTTTTCGGATTTGACTGCCTTTTTCAGCTCTTTTTCACTTTTCATTGTGACAATCTCCGTATCGGAAAATGCCTGCTTTAAAATGGACAGGTCCTTAAAAATACCGGTTTCATCCACCAGACCGATGGTGCTGTCCGCTTCGTCAGAGCTGTCAGAGGAGGCATCGCTGTTGTCGGATGTATCGTCACTTGCGGCGCTTCCGTTAGTCGGCTTATCAAGACCGAGCATGTCAGACATATCGATAAAGCGTGGCAGAAAGGTTCCGGCGCATAAAAGAACGATCAGTAAAAGTGTGGTTATGGTAAAGGATTTGTTGTTAATGTAGCTTTTTAGTTCAAACCCATATATCGTAAAAAAACGTTTCATAGAATCCTCATTTCCGGCATAAAGCCTTATGTAATATAATCCTGTGCGTTCGTGTTATTCCCATGTTCCGGCATAAAGCCTTAAGGAGCAGATCTCACGCATTCCCCTCATTCTCCGGCTTTCGCTACAAAGATGTCATTTAATGATGGTTTGTATGTCTCAAAATGCTCAATGGTGCAGTCGGAAAGCTCAGACAGTTCGCGTAAAAGTGTCTGGCGGGATACGCCCTCATTTAAGCGGACGATGACATCCTCTTTGGTCTGTCCCGTTATATGGACACTGTTTGCAAGCTTTGTGCGAAGCAGGTCAGCAAAATCCTCCGGAGGCATATCGACAGCGCTCAGAACAAGCTGATCCTTGCCAAAGTCACGCTTGATCGTATCGAGGTGGCCGGACAGAACGATCTCTCCATGATTGATGATAACGATATCTTCACAAAATTCCTCGACATAGCTCATCTGGTGGCTGGAGAAAATGACGATCTTGCCGTCGCGGATCAGCTCCTGCACAACATCCTGCAGAATCTGGGAGTTGACAGGATCAAGACCGCTGAAGGGCTCATCTAAGATCACGATCTCCGGATCGCAGACCAGTGTGGAGGCAAGCTGTACCTTCTGCTGATTTCCTTTGGATAAAGTTTCTAACAGTTTATTTTCATATGGAAGAACCTCTAATCGCTCAAGCCAGTGTCTGGCGTTTATAACAGCGCTTTTGCGGCTGATGCCGCGCAGCATGGCGAGATAAACCATCTGTTCCAGAATCTTTCGTTTTTGGTATAAGCCTCTTTCCTCCGGGAGATATCCGATCTGAACCTTGCGGGGATCAAACGGTTTACCGTCCAGTGTGATCTCTCCGCTGTTCGCATGGAACACATCCATCAGGATACGGATCGTTGTAGTCTTGCCGGCACCGTTGCGGCCAAGCAGACCGAGTGCCTTACCGCTTTCCACGGAGAAGGAAATGCCCTTCAGGACATTTGTCTCACCAAAGGATTTGGTAATATTTTTCACTTCGAGTTTCATAGAAACCTCCATTCATTTTTGAGAAGCTGCTGCAATCGGTTCCAGGGGAACAACAGCAGTTTCTGTTGAAATATAAAGTCTTAATAACCAGTATAAAAAATATCGGAAGAAATAGCAAGTGCCGTCCGAAACAGCTGAGCCCACCTATGCTAAATAACCGGACAAAAGAAATATTATGGGCGAATTACCATCCTTAGTATGGGAAGTCTTAGGAAGAATAAAATCATGGTTGTAGTGGCGAAAATGAATTTACAATCAATTTACGTTTCATTTACTTGAGGGCGGTAGTGGATTTTACATAGCGTTTTTATAATGAATTTCAGTGAGTGAGAGGGTAAAACAGAAAGGAAGACAGAAATGCTTAAATTAGAACATATCAGCAAATCCTTTGACGGCGTCAATGTACTTAACGACCTGTCACTGGAGGTGGAGGATGGCGAGATCGTTTCGATCCTCGGACCGTCAGGCTGTGGAAAGACAACATTATTAAATCTGATCCTTGGTATTACAAAGGCAGATCAGGGACAGATCATATATCAGGGAAAAGACATAACAGAGATTCCCATGGAAAAACGAGAGTTTAATATTGTATTTCAGGATTATGCATTGTTTCCAAATCTGAATGTATATCAGAATATTGTATACGGACTTCGCAACAAACCGAATATTTCCAAGATGGAGGAGGTTGATGCGATGATCGATCTGTTAGAACTCAGACCACATTTAAAGAAAGGAATCGACCAGCTGTCAGGCGGACAGAAACAGCGAGTGGCACTGGCGAGAACCATGGTCATGAAGCCGAAGATCCTCTTGCTTGACGAGCCGCTTTCCGCACTGGATGGTGTGATCAAGGAGTCGATCAAGAGCAAGATCAAAACAATCTCAAGACAGTTTCATCTGACGACGATCATTGTTACCCATGATCCGGAGGAGGCGTTGACCTTATCCGACCGGGTGCTGATCATTGAGAAAGGAAAGATCTCACAGTACGATACACCTCTTGGCATTGTGAATGCGCCGGAGAATGAATTTGTGGAGCATTTCATATTAAATCAGTTAATCATCAAGCGGGATAATATTCTGACATTATTTGGAAATGTACCGTTAGAAGCAGGGAAAGCGGTGTAAAAGTGAGAAAAAATTCAATTGGCATTAAAGTAATATTTATGATTCTGACCGTTTTCTTTGTTCTGTTTTTGGGACTGCCGGTCATTCGTTTACTGTGCCGCTCCTTCTCGGGAGAGGACGGAGGGGTCACACTTTCTGTTTATCAGAGCGTGTTTCAGCAGAAGAAATTTGGACAGGCACTTGGCAACAGTTTTCTGATCGCAGCGCTTGCCGCAGGGCTTGCAACGATTGTCGCATTCATTCTTGCTTATACCTGCTATTATACAAATTTGCCGAAACGCTTCAAAAATATCATACGTCTGGCGGCGATGCTGCCGATGTTTCTTCCAACGATCACATATGGTTTCGCAATTATTTACTCGTTTGGTCATCAGGGATTGATTACGAAAACCTTAGGACATACACTCCCGTTTGAACTTTACGGAATCTTTGGTCTGCTTGTGGGCTACAGTGTGTATACGATACCGGTAGCATTTCTGTTAGTCAGCAATACGATGCAGTACATAGACAAAAAGGTCATGATCGTATCAAAGGTTATGGGAGATAAAGCACATGCAACCTTCTGGATCGCCATTGTGCGTCCGCTTCTCGGAACACTCTGCGGCGCATTTATTCAGGCATTTTTCTTAAGCTTCACGGATTTTGGTATTCCGGCATCCGTAGGCGGCCGGTTTGAGGTTGTTGCAAGTGTGCTATATGACCAGATGCTCGGAGGCATTCCGAATTTCGGAAAGGGAGCCGCAGTAGCGATGATCATGCTGCTTCCGTCGATTGTGAGTATCTGTCTTTTACAGTATCTGGAGCGGTTTAATATCCGTTATAAAAAGATCAGCGACGCAGAACTGTCCCAAAACGTGGTCCGAGATGTTGTGTGGTCAATTTTGTCTGTCATTGCACTTGTTTTGATGCTGTGCATTTTCGTTGTCATCTTTGTGGCACCGTTTGTCACAGACTGGCCAAATAAAATATCCTTTTCCATGGAACATTTCGTGTCTGTTTTTACGGACAGTGATCTGTTAAGCATTTATGGAAATACACTGGCAATGGCAGTTTTATCGGCGGCAGCCGGTACGCTGGCAGCTTATGGCGCAGCACTTGTGACTGCAAGAAGCCGGATGCCGAAGTGGTGCAAGGGTGTTGTGGAAGGGATCGCCATGGTCACGAACACGATACCGGGTATGGTTCTCGGCGTGGCATATATGTTTGTGTTCTCCGGCACCAGTCTGCAGAATACGATGGGACTGCTCATCATCTGTAATGTGATCCACTATTTTTCATCGCCTTATCTTATGATGAAAAATTCGTTGTCCAAACTGAATGAAAGCTGGGAGACAACAGCCGGTCTGATGGGAGATTCCTGGATTAAAACGATCATCCGGATCGTGACGCCAAATGTAAAGGAAAGTCTGTGGAGTGTTTTTGGATATTATTTCACCAACTCCTGCGTTACCGTCAGTGCCATTATCTTTCTGGTTGGTTCCAGAACTATGGTGCTTACCACGAAGATCAAGCAGCTCCAGTATCTCAACAAATTTAATGAGGTATTCGTGTTATCACTGCTGATCTTTTTCACCAATCTGATAGCCAAAGCTCTGTTTGCAGGGCTTGCTAAATATAAACCAATGCGTGTTACGCAAAAATTATTCCAAAAGAAGGAGACATTATGTTAAAAAGAAGAATTATGAGTATGGGACTGGCAGTGATGCTTGCTGCCACAGCGATGACAGGATGTGGAAACAGTGCAAAATCGGGAAGTTCCGATTCCGCAGACAAAAAGGTAGTTATTTATTCCAACGCAGACGATGAGGCGATCACCGCAATGCAGAATGCATTGGATAACAATGGTTATAAAGGAAAATATTCGTTTGAGGGCTTTGGAACCTCCGAACTTGGCGGAAAGCTTTTGGCAGAAGGGAAAAATATCGAGGCAGATATGGTGACAATGAGTACCTTCTATCTGGACAGCGCACAGAAGCAGAACAACATGTTCAAGAAGCTTGATTTTGAGGTAAATACCATTGACAAATTCGGCGATTACGCGGCACCGATCACCTCACAGGAGGGTGCGATCATTTTAAACACCGATCTGATGAAAGAACTCAAGCTGAAAACACCAACCTGCTTAAAGGATCTGACGAAGGCAGAGTATAAGGGACATCTTTCCATTACTGATGTTAAGTCATCTTCTACCGCATGGCTTCTGATGCAGGCTCTGATCTCTGAGTATGGCGAGAAGGAAGCACAGAATATCCTGAAGCAGATCTATATCAATGCAGGAGATCATATCGAAGATTCCGGATCTGCCCCACTGAAGCTCTGCCGTGCCGGCGAGGTTGCAATCGGCTTTGGCCTCAGACATCAGGCAGTTGCCGATAAGGAAGACGGTCAGCCGATTGATTTTGTAGATCCGACCGAGGGTAACTTTTCTCTGACCGAGTCTGTTGCTGTAATTGACAAGGGTGACAAGAGCAATCCTGAGGCAATGAAGATGGCACAGTGCATTATCGAAAACGGTCGTAAGGAGCTGCAGCAGTCTTATCCTAACCCTCTTTACAAGGGAGAGTCCTCTGACAATAAGAATAAGTCAAAATATCCGAAGACCTTCTCAGAGCCGCTTACCTTTGAGCTGTATGAGAAGCATCAGCAGTTATCTGATGAGGTAATGCCATAACAGGGACAAAACTAAAGATGAGTATGAAAAAGGGAAAATAGAATAGAAAATCAAAATTTCAGAAATGAGGCGTAACATGCAATATAAGTTATTAACACCGGGACCGCTTACAACAACGGATACGGTCAAACAGGAAATGATGGTGGATCACTGTACATGGGATGATGATTATAAGCAGGTGACCCAGAAAATAAGAAGTGGTCTGTTAGAGCTTGCAGGCGTATCGCCGGAGGAATATACGACGGTACTGATGCAGGGAAGCGGAACCTTTGGTGTTGAGGCTGCCATAACGACGTTGACCGGGAAGGACGATCATCTTCTGGTCCTTGCGAATGGTTCTTATGGCGAGAGAATGGCAGACATTGCCAGACATGCCGGTATCCATTATCAGATGCATCAGTGGCCGATCGATCAGCAGCCGGATGCCACTACAGTAGAGCAGATCTTAAAGGAGCATCAGGAGATCACTCATGTTTCTATGGTGCACAGTGAAACGACAAGCGGTATTTTAAATGATGTTGCATCCATCGGAGCTGTTGTCAAAAATGCCGGCGCCGTATTTATTGTCGATGCAATGAGCAGCTTTGCCGGTGTGGAGATTCCTGTAAAGGAATGGGGCATTGACTGCATTATCAGCAGTGCCAATAAATGTATTCAGGGTGTGCCGGGCTTTTCCTATGTGATCCTGCGTAAGGATCTGCTCGAGCAGAGCGAGGGAAATGCAAGATCACTTTCTCTGGATCTGTATGACCAGTACAAGACGATGAATGTGGACGGCAAATGGCGTTTCACCTCACCAACACATGTTGTGCTGGCATTTGCAAAGGCAATGGAAGAACTGAAGGAAGAGGGCGGTATTGCAGCACGTCATCAGCGTTATTACAATAATGAGGTACTGCTTCGCGAGAAAATGTCCGCACTTGGGTTTATCCCGTTTTTGGGACAGGATGTACAGGGACCGATCATCACAACCTTCTATTATCCGGAGAACTGCAATTTCACATTTCGTGAAATGTATGACTACATCAAGGACCGAGGATATGTACTATATCCCGGAAAGACAACGAAGGAGGAGACCTTCCGTGTCGGCAACATCGGAGAGATTTATCCGGAGGATATCGAGAAGCTCTGCAGTCTGTTAAAAGAATTTCTGGAATCACGATAGAAAGGACGTTAAAGCGATGGACATTGAACTAGTAATTATGGACTGGGCGGGAACAACCGTGGATTACGGCTGCTTCGCTCCGGTATATGCTTTTGAAAAGGCATTTAAAGAGGTTGGTATCGTACCGACCATGGAGGAGATCCGTGAGCCGATGGGAATGCTCAAAAAGGACCATATCCGCACAATGCTTGCGATGAGACGTATTCATGAACTCTGGCTTGCGCAGAACGGCAAAGAGCCGGATGAGACGGATATTGAGCGAATTTATGATATATTTGAAAAGAAGCTGATGGAGGGGCTGGCGGAATATACCGATCCGAAAGAGGGCTGTCTGGAATGCATGGATAAACTGCGTGAGCACGGTATCCGCATTGGCTCAACCACCGGCTACACACATGCGATGATGGACGTAGTCGAGAAGGAGGCAGCGGCAAAGGGATATCATCCGGATCTTCTGGTCACACCGGAGGACGTGGATGGAAATGGACGCCCGAAGCCGTATATGATCTTCCGCAATATGCAGCTTTTACAAGCAGAGGATGTCCGGAAGGTCATGAAGGTGGGAGACACTGCTTCTGATATGAAAGAGGGCAAGAATGCCGGCGTATATACGGTTGGCGTTCTGGAGGGAAGTTCCGCTCTTGGGATGAGTCAGGAGGAATTTGAAGGACTGACCGGACAGGAGCAGCAAAAGGAGCTTGACCGTGCCAAAAAGATATTGATGGATGCCGGTGCAGATCGTGTGATCCGCAGTTTAAAAGAGCTTCCTCATATTATTTTCTCATAAATAGAATAATGAACACCCAAAGAGCCGGAAATATTTTGTATTTCCGGTTCTTTATTGTATAGGAAAATGTTCGTAACATAGTGAGAATCAAGGAGAAATGCTGGATTTGCCCTTTTGGGTGCGTCAGGAATGTTGATAAAAGAACACGGCAAGCTGGGTGCGGTCGCGCAGCTGCAGCTTCTCGAGAATACCGCTGAGATAGTTGCGGATGGTACCTTCGCTGAGAAAGAGCCGTGCGGCAATTTCTTTGTTGCTGAGCCCCTGCGCTACCAGAGTGATGATCTCGTATTCTTTTTGTGAAATGTCATGAGCACTGTAGTTAAAGGAGGCTTCCTGCTGCATAAGCCCGGGGAGCTTCTCCATGATCTCGCTGCCATAGACATTCTGACCGGAATAGACAGCGTTTAGTGCCGGGATGATCGTTTCATAATCCTGTTTGATGATGTAGCCCTTTGCGCCAAGCTGCAGAGCTTTTGTGATGTACTCGTCATCCAAGAAGGTGGTAAGAAACAGCACTCTGGCATCCGGAAACTGCTCAAGCACATCCGACAGTGCGTCCGTCCCATTGCGGTGCTGCATACGGATATCCATCAGAAGAATATCAGGACGGTACTGCTGATACAGGGGCAATGCATCGCTGCCGTCATGACCGATCGCAGATACATGAATGTCACCGGAGGCTTCGAGGATCATTTTTAATGACATGCAGACAAGCTGGTCATCGTCAATAAGAACTATATTCATAATTGATTTCCTTTCCCATATCAATTTTGTGATTGTTTTCTGTTTCGTTAAATTTGTCTGTTTTTATTTCTGCCTTCTTGATCTGTGGACAAGAAGGATTCTGTATATTCAAGCTGTTCATTACGATTTCGGGATCGATATAAATATGCGGTATCCCTGTTGATCACTGATATGCAGAATGCCGTGAAGAGCTTCCACGCGGTCCCTCATGTTCTGAAGTCCCATTCCGTCCGTGGCGGTTTCTGTCATACCCTCCGGAGCTTTCACGCTGCCGTTATCGGTGATCAGAAGCTGATAAAAGGACGGATGCTCCCTGACGGTGATCTGAACCTGAGTGGCGTTGCTGTGTTTTATAATATTGTTCATGGCTTCCTTTGTGATCGACAAAAAGCAGTATTTGATATTCTTGGGAATCTGTCTCGACATATCATACTGTAGCCGAACCGGGCAGAATGTAAACTGTTTGGTAAGCTCATTTAATGCCGCATTCAGATCAACGGATTCATCGCGCAGATCATGGACACTGCTTCGGATATTGTCCATCGCAAGATTGAGTGTGTCCTTTAAAGCGGACAGATGAGGTGTGATGGATGTGTCCTTACAGACAGCGAGAAGTGCTCCAGTTTGCAGAATAGATCGTGACAGCATATGTCCCACGTTGTCATGGATTTCTCTGGCAATGCGGTTTCGCTCGCGCAGGGTTGCAATGTAGATCTGGTCGTTTTGATTTTCCAGTATTCTGCGGTTTGCCTCCCGCAGGGAAAGCTCCTGCTCGACACTGTTATCCCGGAGCAGATGGATCTGTTCGGTTAAGCGGGTGCGTGACCGGTTGGTATATGCCAGATAAAAGCCTATGGCTGCGATCAGCAGAAGAAACGGAACCGGTCTGCCGGAGATCCGATAACTGTAAGTGATCAGTGGGAGCAGATAAAGTCCGGCGGGAACAAACTGTTTATGCAGGAAAAATACATAACAGTGCCACGGCAGAAATATCGTCATCTCCGGATAGAAAAAGCAGAGGATCAAAGCCATAATTCCCAGATAACTGCGCTGTCTGTCTGAGGAACATAACAGCTCAAAGCAATATATTGTGATCAGAAACAAAACACCGGTAATATGTACCGGATCCGGTTTAAACGCCGGATAGACCAGACTGCAAAGGATAAACAGTAAAACAGAATCTATATAAATGCACATGGATATTCCCTCTTTCTGCGGTTTGAACTGCATACGCTGTGAACATGCTTATTATACGGGATTTGCGGCGGGATATCTACCGGTATTTCCGGAATGTGACAAATGTCATATGCGCTTTTTACATTTTTCACTATCATTGTGAATGAGATTTCGGTATCATAGAATTGTATCCGGGGGCAGGAGTTTGTCCGGGTGAAATTGATATCAGGAAAGCAGGAGAAAATATCTGTGGAATTTGTAAGCAGGTTTTTCAGAAATGTGAGGTTTGTATGGTTGTAAAAATAGAAAATCTGGTAAAACGATATGGTGATCTGGTAGCCGTGGATCATTTCAATCTGGAAATTGAAGAGGGAGAGATCTTCGGACTTCTGGGACCGAACGGCAGCGGCAAGTCAACAACGATCCATTGCCTGTTGTCTCTGCTGACGTATGATAAAGGTCACATTGAAATCTTTGGTAAGGAGATGACGCCGACCGGCTATGACATCAAAAAGGACATTGGCATCATTATGCAGAATGTCGCGGTATTCGAGGAGCTTACCGTTTATGAAAATATTGATTATTTCTGTGGTCTGTACATCAAAAACAAGGCAGAGCGAAAAAGGCTGGTGGAGGAAGCAATTGACTTTGTGGGACTTACGGAATACCGGAAATTTTATCCGAAAAAGCTGTCGGGAGGACTTCTTCGCCGGTTAAATATTGCCTGTGGAATTGCTCATAAGCCGAAGCTGATCATTCTGGATGAGCCGACGGTTGCGGTGGATCCTCAGAGCCGCAATAAGATCCTCGAGGGGATCCGGGAGCTGAACAGACAGGGAGCCACGATCATTTACACCACGCATTATATGGAGGAAGTCGAGCAGATCTGCACCAGAATTGCCATTATGGATAAAGGCAGAAATGTTGCACTCGGCACGAAGGATGAGCTTAAGGCGATGATCGATCTGGGAGAGACGATCCAGATGGAGCTGTCTGATTTTTCGGAGGAGATTTCCGATGCAGTCAGAGCACTTCCGCATGTGATCAATGTAAGCCTTGAAAATGGACTGCTCAAGGTTCGTTTCTCAAAAGGAAAGCACAATCTTTTACGTCTTCTGGATCTTTTAAAGGATAAGGAGATCGTGTTTGGGAATGTTCATTCTGAGCTTCCGACCTTAAACGATGTATTTTTGGAAATAACCGGTAAGGAACTCAGAGATTAGGAGGTGGTATTATGTTGCATGTGAGATATCGAATGAAAACCATGCTGCGTCAGAAAACACTTCTGTTCTGGTCTCTGGCATTTCCGATTATTCTCGGAATGTTGTTTTATTTTATGTTTGGCGGGATCAATGATCTTGAGCAGTTTGAGGAGGTGCCGGTAGGTGTTCTGACAAACAGCGATCTTCCGGAAATGTTTGTGAGCATGATGGAGGAGGTACAGACGGAGAATAAAATACCGCTGTTTCGTGTGAAAAAATATACAGACAGGAAGCAGGCGGAGAAAGCGCTGCAGGACGAAAAGATATACGGAATCGTTCAGGGAGGAGAGGAGTTATCCCTTATCGCCAAAACTTCGGACAATTACAGCAGTCTGATCAAGACATTTCTGGATCAGTACCGCGAGAATACCGCCTTGATCGAGGATATCGCCAGGAAGGATCCGGACAAGGTGGCAGATCTTGTGCAGGCTCTGGCGGCAGGAACACAGGCGCAGATCAAGGAGATTTCGTTAAAAGGAACCGACAAGGATCCATACGCTCAGTATTTCTATGCATTGATCGCCATGACCTGTCTGATCGGCACAATGGTTGGAATGCACAATGGCAATGATATTCAGGCAGATCTGACGGCGGTGGGTGCCAGAAGAAATGTTGCGCCGACACCGAAGCTTCGTCAGGTGCTGAATGATTTTATCGCAACATACATTTTGTACTGTATCATTGTGGCGATCGTAACAGGCGTCTGTGTCTTTGTATATGACCAGGATTTCGGACAGAACGCGGGACTGGTTCTGCTGGGAGGATGGATCGGCAGCTTTACGGCACTCGCGATCGGCGAGGTGATCGCTGTATTTATCAAAGGACCTGTCCAGAAAAAGGAAGGTGTCTGCGTGGCGGTATTTATGATAAGCTCCTTTCTTGCCGGACTGCAGTGGGGAGATATCACATTTCTCATTGAAGAGCATTGTCCGGTTATCAACCGGATCAATCCGGGGACATTGATCGTGAACGGCTTTAAGAGTCTGTCCGTATATGGGGACAGACGCAGCTATGTGATCAATATGGTGACACTTGCTCTGATCGGTATCGTCAGTGTGCTCATCAGTGTGTGGAAACTCAGGAGGGTGCGATATGAGAATATTTAAAGCATATTTTTTGATATTAAATAAATACAAGGGAACGGTTTTTATTTTCTTTGCGGTGTTTATGTCCCTATCGCTGATCATGGCGAAGGTAAACGGCGGTGGCGGAGCATCCTCTTTTCAGCAGGACAGTTTGGATATCGCAGTTGTGGATGAGGATCAAGGAGAATTTGCCGGTCAGATCAGGGAGTATTTTGGGACACATAATCAGGTGACCGAAATGAAAATGGATCAGGATAAGATTGCAGATGCGCTGTATTGGAGAAAGCTCGACTATGTATTAGTCATTCCGGAGGGAACGGACGAGGTGCTTTCCAAGGGAGAGATGCCGGAGCTTTCCTGCATGAAGGTGCCGGGCTGTTTTGATTCCGCATATTTTGAGGCGGCTTTGCAGATGTATCTTCAGAAAATGACCGCACTGACTGGGAATGGAATCAGTCTGCGCGAAGCAGGACAGAAGCTGACAGCTCTGCAGAAGAAGGAGACAAAGGTGCATATGGCATCCTTTGTCAATAAAAGACAGGGCGATATGAGTACACGGTTCTTTCTGTATGTTCCATATCTGTTTATTGCGGTTGGTGTGTCCGGAATCGGTCTGGTGCTGCTTCGGCTGAACCGCAGGGAGGTACGGGAACGGACGGAATGCAGCTCTATGCCGATGAAGAAAAGAGTGGCCGCGATTACGGCAGCAGTGCTTGTATATGGGGGCGGCTTGTATCTGTTTGTGCTTGTGGCAGCAGTCGTTATATCCGGTGGCAGCATTCTTACCGATCCGCGTCTGCCGTGGTTTGCCGTGAATATTTTCACGATGCTTCTGTTTGGATTAAGCCTTGGCTTTTTCGCCGGCATGGTTGCCAAAACGGATGATGCCATCAACGGTATTGTGAATGTGTTGAGCCTGGTACTTTGCTTCCTCGGCGGCGTTTTCGTTCCAAGGCAGTTTTTCGGAGCCGGGGTACAGAATGTGGCGAAAATATTTCCGACCTACTGGTATGTGGTGAATAATGAGAGCATCGGTGCTATGAAAACAGTATCGCATACCTTTGTGAAAAATATTCTGACCCAGTCCATGGTATCTCTGGGATATGCGCTTGTGATCTTTGCGGTGACACTTGTGATCGTTTCGGCAAGGCGCACATCGGAGGCATAAAATATGACAGGAGCCGTCAGACAGGCTGATGTGAATTCAAGTGGTCTGCGGCTTCTTTTTTGTGTATAGGAAAATGCTCGTAATGAGGTGGAAATCAGGGGCAAAATGCTAGATTTGCCCTTTTTTGGTGATTTTCAGGGGATAATTATTGTAAGACAAACAGAATATATAGTATAATCAGGAAAGGTATAATGTTACGGAAAGGAGATACCATATGGCATACGATGATTATCTGAAAGCACAGAAGTTAGCACTGAAAGCATATAAAAGTAAAACACTGCAGGGAAGTTATCCATATCTTCCGGTTCTGGATGAGATTTTATCTCATGTGCATATAGAGCGCGAGGAGAATCTTGGCACGATCAACATCCCGGCGAAGCAGGTGATCGGAACCTCTTCCGCAGGACGGACGCAGGCATTTGCCTGTAATTTCATGCCGCTTTTAAACTATGGCAGTGAGTTTTCCGTGAAATGGTCTCTGCTGTATGATGCGCAGATTCAGGAGGGAATTCATACGCCGATCAAGGTGTATGAGTTTTTAAATAAATATTATGTTGTCGAGGGAAATAAAAGGACAAGCGTATTAAAGTACGTGGGTTCTCCGACCATTCCGGCAGAGGTGATCCGCAAGGTGCCGCGTCTGACGGACGATCCGGATATTCAGATTTATTATGAATTTATGGATTTCTACCGGAATTCAAAGATCAATTATGTCGTATTTACCAGAAAGGGAAGCTATCAGAAGCTTTGCCAGTATGTGGGAAAGGGAGAGGATGAACAGTGGTCCGAGGATGACTGCATGAACTTTTCCTCCTTTCATGTGGCATTTTATAATGCATATAAGGCGATGGGCGGCAACGAATTAAAGGGGATGACAGAGGATGATGCAATGCTGTTTTATCTGTCCCTTTATCCGTACAGTGAATCCATGGAAAAACTGTCCGGTGAGATCAAAAAGGATCTGGCAAAGATCTGGCAGGAAATTGTAACACTGGCTGAGGATGAGCCGGTGGAGCTTTTGACCGTTCCGAATACAGAGACCTCCATGATCAAAAAGATGCAGTCGCCGAAGGTGCATAAAGTGGCATTTGTCTATGATGTCAAGCCGTCGGAATCCGACTGGATCTACGGACAGGAGATGGGAAGAAAGCATATCATTGATGCCTTTCATGGAGATATTGATGCCAAAGCATTTATCGCAAAGCCGTATGAGGACGATGAGGAGATACTGCGTAAGCTCTGTGAGGAGGGCTATGACATTATTTTTGCGATCGCGCCGATGTTTGTGCGAGCCTGCATCAAGATCGCCCCGCTCTATCCGAACACAAAGATATTAAACTGCTCGCTTAACTCACCGCATGCCTCGATAAGAACCTATGGAATTCGTATTTATGAAGGAAAGTTCCTGCTTGGAATGATCGCAGCAAGCTTAAGTGAGCAGGATGATATCGGCTATCTTGCAGATTATCCGATCTACGGCGTGATCCCCGGCATCAATGCGTTTGCGCTCGGGGCAAGAATGATCAATCCGAGAGCGAGGATCCATCTTCAGTGGTCTACAATGCAGGACTGCCCTTCCGATCAGTATTTCCTTGACCGAGGGATTTCGTTTATCTCATCCCAGAACATGATCTCGCCGACGAAGGAAGACCGTACTTTGGGACTGTACCATTTATCGGACAAGGGGACCAGAAATGTTGCCACGACGGTTTATCAGTGGGGCGCGTTTTATGAGGAGCTGATCAACAGTATTATGCGCGGTTCCTGGAAAACGGATTCGACGAAGGAGCCGAAGGCGTTAAATTACTGGTGGGGTCTTTCTGCCAATGTACTGGATGTGATCTTGGGCAGCAGTATCCCGGAGAACACCTGCCGTCTGATCCGTTTCCTGAAAAGTTCGATCGCAAACGGAAGCTTTACTATCTTCTCCGGTATATTGTACGACAACGAACATACAATGCGCTGTGGGGAGAATGAAGCGCTGACGCCGGAGGACGTCATGATGATGGACTGGCTCATCGAAGGTATTGAGGGAGAGATTCCGACGATTGACCAGCTGAGTGATCACGCAAAGGATCTTGTGCGGCTGCGAGGTCTGAAGCAGACGTTAAGTGAGGGAGAACGACAGCTTGTGTGATCCGTATGAAACAGATATCAAAGTGATCTCATACGGCAGATTTTGTGCCTGTGACCGGGCGTTTGCGGGCTGAGAAGAGCATGAGGGATTAGTATGAAAATTTTATTGCTAGCGGACGAAGAATCGAAATATCTTTGGGATTATTTCGAAAAAGAAAAATTAGATGGGATCGATCTGATCATTTCCTGTGGGGATCTGAAAGCGGAGTATCTGTCGTTTCTGGCGACATTTACGACGGTTCCGGTTCTTTATGTACACGGCAATCATGATGTGCATTACGACAGAAAGGCGCCCGACGGCTGCGTCTGTATTGACGATGCCGTGTTTGTGTATAAGGGACTTCGGATCGCAGGACTTGGAGGTTCGATGAGCTATTCTATGAGAAAGTATCAGTACACCGAGCGTCAGATGTATCAACGGTGGTCCCGCCTGAAATGGAAGGTCCGCATCCGCGGCGGACTGGACATTCTGGTGGCACATGCACCGGCAAAGGATCTTGGCGATGCCGAGGATCTGCCGCACCAGGGCTTCCGGTGCTTCCGCTGGATCATGAAGCATTATAAGCCGGCTTATTTTTTCCATGGTCATGTACATATGAATTATCGTCGTGACCAGCCGCGGGTCAGCCATTATCTGGACACAACGATCATCAATGCCTACGAGCGGTATGTGATCGAGGTGCCGGAGCCGGCCAAGAAGCGCAAATTCTGGGAGAGGATGAATAAGCTGCTGTATCCAAAGGATATTTATTATTAAGGAGTATTGAAAAGGGAAAAGTGAAATTGTAACCGACATATCGTTTGCAAAGGAGAATTCTATGAAGAAAATTACAAAAGTGATCGTGGTGGCAGCCATTGCTGTGGTAGTGCTTGGGGGAGTATCTATCCTCAAACATGCAAACACAGAGAGCCGGCAGAAGGAATGCCGGAAGGTGATCGATGGCTTTGAGTATCAGTACACGGTACAAGGCGATGAAGCATGGATCCAGAATATCAGACCTCTTGGCGATAAAGATCTTTCGGTGCTTAAAATACCTTCAAAGCTGGGAGGAAAGGCGGTCACCAAATTAGGAGATGAGAATGACCGCTTTGATAAGGAGGAATCCACATCCGGAAATACAGTTTGTGATATTTTCGGAGAAAAATATATGGAAGATTCTACTGCGCAGACGACTTATATCTATCCGGACGATGTACATGACCGGGTGGCTGATATTCAGGAAATATATCTGCCGGATACCTTAAAATATATTTCCTTCAATGCATTTCGTTATGTGCAGGATGGCAAGTCCCTGTATTTTTCTGCACCGATTCATACGGAGCTGAAAGATACCAGTCTTCTGGACGTTGTATGGGAGAAGCTGGTGCTGCCGGAGAATATGGAAGAATACCAGGTATTAAACGGCTGTCTCTGTTCCAAAAATGGGACAGATGTTTATGGGATTGCAGAGAATGCACAGAAGGTATCGGTTCCGGAAGGAACAAAAACTTTGACCATGCAAAGGATACCGTCGGAACTCGAAGAACTTGTGATTCCGGCAAGTGTGGAAAAGATATCTCTGGAGCTGCCGTACAATTATGCTGCGGCGCAAAATATCGATTTTAATGTTTCCGGATCAAATTCGAGATACGCCGGACAAAAGGGCGCTTTATATGATAAAACAAAGGGAAAACTGCTGATCGCGTCCATTCAGGACGGCAGTATGACAATTCCGGAATCAATCTCCATGATCGATCAACCGGTGGTCCTTGGTGATGGCACGAAGCTGCGTACGGTTAAGCTTTCACCGGATGTGCTGTCGGTGAAATTCAGTGGGTATGATGACGACAGGATTCCATACTATCGACGTGGTGTAAATTTCGTGATACAGGGGGATCATGCTCCGAAATTTTATGACAAAATCTATCAGTCAAATGTTGTGTCTGCTTCTGATATTGGCAAGAAGGATCTGAAGCAGTTAAAAGCATACCGGAAGCTGGTGAAGGATCCTGCTGCATGGAAAAAGGTCAACGGAAAATATCAGTATCCGGTGTGTCCGTACGGAGCATATTCTTTTCTTGCTGTGGATTATCAGAAGGAATATGATTCCTTGTTTGATGCTCCCAAAAGCCTGCTGGCAGACATGTCCACAGAGGAGTTATTTGAATTTGTTATGCGAAATCCGGTGGCAAACAGCCTGATGGATCAGGACCGCTATTATGCAGAAGGAATCGAGTATGCAGCAAAGCGCATTCCGGCACTGCGCATTCTTCTGAACCGGGAGGACTTGTATCAGACCGTGATCAAATATTATAAGAAATACCAGATTCCTGCCGATGCATCCGGGATAAAATGTGAAATGAATTATCCGTCTGAGAATGATTTGCTCAAGTCGGTTTATCTGCGTTACACGGCAGTCAATACGTTAAATTACTGTGAGTCAATTCTGGTCATGTGGGCGGACAGGAACTCAGAGCAATTAAGAAACAAAGCAAAGAATGTTTTGCAGCAGAAAATAAAAGAAGCTAAGGATTCGGAATTTCTGGATGAATTGAGTCAGTTTGCATGGGATCTCGGGCAGGATACGAGCGTGCCGGAGGACACCGAAATGTATCTGGCAGCATTGGTTCCGTAAAGAATCGGGCAGGAAAAGCACAGTTGTTTTGCTATTCAATGTGGCTTGTAACCTTGAGAAAATATCGCTATAATGAAACAAAGTGTATAGGAGTTGTATAGTGCTAAAATGAAAGCAGGTGAGTGTATGAAAAAGGCGATTAGTATAGGAATACAGGGATTTTCTGCTTTGAGAGAGCAAGATTGTTTTTTTGTAGATAAGACAAATTTTATAAAAGAATGGTGGGAAAACCGGGATGTTGTAACATTAATCACACGTCCGCGGCGTTTTGGTAAGACGTTAAATATGAGTATGCTGGAGTGTTTCTTTTCTAATAAATATGCGAATCGGGCAGATCTGTTTGAGGGACTTTCTATCTGGCAGGAAGAGGCGTACCGGAAACTGCAGGGATCATATCCGGTAATATTTTTGAGCTTTGCGGCAGTGAAAGCGGGAAATCTGGAGGATGCCAAAACCCAGATTAAACAGGAGATTGCAAGGTTGTACCGGGAAAACAGGAATCTCATGAAAGAAGATATTTTTGGTGAGGATGAGCGTGAATTATATTACCAGACAACAGTAAAGATGGATGATGTTACGGCACAGGATTCTTTGAGAAATCTGTCTGAATGGATGGAACGTTATTACGGTAAGAAAGTCATCATTCTTTTGGATGAATATGATACACCAATGCAGGAGGCATATGTTCAGGGATACTGGGATGAATTTACAGCTTTCGTGAGAAGCTTGTTTAATGCATCCTTTAAGACGAATCCTTATTTAGAGCGTGCTATTATGACGGGAATTACGAGAGTCCGGTATCCAAAGTGTGTGAAGTTTGCGGAGCAAACTTCTAATGGCTCGGTGTTAACCGAGCCTATTTTTTCTGATTTGAATAATTTACAGGTGATTACAACAACGTCTGATTTATACGCAGACTGCTTTGGATTTACGGAGTCAGAAGTGTTTCATGTGCTCGATGAGTTTGGAATGGGAGATAAGAAGGATGAAGTAAAACAGTGGTATGATGGCTTTACCTTTGGAGAACATAAGGATATTTATAACCCATGGTCTATTACAAATTATCTGGACAAAAGAAAAACCTATCCATATTGGGCTTCGACCAGTTCCAATGGGCTTGTCAGCCGCCTGATCCGAACTGCATCTGCCGATGTGAAGGAGAAGATGGAGGATCTTTTAAACGGACGGGAAATTGTTGTAAGTTTTGATGAGCAGATCGTCTATAATCAATTGGATCATAATGAAAATGCAATTTGGAGTCTTTTGCTTGCCAGTGGCTATTTGAAGGTGAAACATGTTGATTACCGAGGCATTACAAGAGAACCGTGGTATACGCTGGACATTACAAATATTGAGACCTTGAGTATGTTTACGACAATGTTTCAGGATTGGTTTCAAAATCAGGATGCGAACTATGGTTATTTTATGAAAGCTCTGATTAACGGTGACTTGGAGGCAATGAATTATTATATGAACAAGGTTGCTCTTGCCACATTCAGTTATTTTGATGTGGGAAGCGGAAATGGGAGTGATCCGGAACCGGAGCGTTTTTATCATGGCTTTGTGCTTGGACTCATTGCAGAGCGTGCAGGGATCTATGAGATACGTTCTAATCGGGAGAGCGGATTTGGAAGGTATGATATTATGATGATTCCGCAGGAGCGTGAGAAATATCCGGCGATCATTATTGAATTTAAGGTGTGCAGCCGGATGAAAAAGGAGACTCTGGAAGAAGCGGTTCAGTCTGCGTTGGATCAGATAGTTGACAAAAACTATGATGCAGAACTGTTATCACAGGGAATTGCGGCAGATAGGATCCGTCATTACGGCTTTGCCTTTGAAGGAAAAAGAGTTTTGATCGGGTAGGAAAAGCACAGACATCTTCCTTCGCGCATAGGATAGAAGGAAAGCGTGAAAGAGGTATGTCATTATGCAGTCTTTTCCACAGCCTCCCAGCGCAAAAGAGGAAAGAGAGTATCTGAAAAGGTGCCGGGCGGGAGATAAGGATGCGAGGAATGCTCTGATCGAGCGCAATCTGCGTCTGGTCGCATATATCGCCAAAAAGTATGCCTCGATGGATCGGGACATGGAAGATCTTATTTCCATAGGAACGATCGGTCTGATCAAGGCGGTGGATTCGTTTGATGAATCCAAGGGGATACGGCTTGCCAGCTATGCCTCCAGATGCGTTGAGAATGAATTGCTGATGAACTTCCGGGCAAGGAAGAAAACAGCAAGAGATGTGTATCTTTATGACACGATCGGATCTGATAAGGAAGGCAACGAGATCAGTCTGATCGATATTATTGAATATGAGGACGAGGATATTCCGGAACGGTTGACAAGAGAACAGCATTTGCGGAAATTAAAGGGTTTTATGAATGAGGTTCTGACGAAGCGGGAGAGGGAGATCCTGGGACTTCGCTATGGACTGGATGGGCAGAGGGAGTGGACGCAGAAAGAGGTGGCACAGCGCTATGGCATCTCCAGATCCTATGTGTCCCGTATCGAAAAAAAGGCGCTTCTCAAATTAAATCAGTGTTATCAGGCATTGATGTGACGGAAGAGAGAATAATTTTGGACGGTGCTCTTGTGGGGGGAGAATGAATGTGATACACTTATCTCGATTATGTTTTGCAGTTATGCATTGAAGAGAGAAAGGGACAGAAATATGTATTACATCAGTGAATATAAAGAAGGAGATAAATTTACCGGAATCTATCTGTGTAAGAGCAAGCAGATTCTTAAAACGAAGGCGGGAAAGACCTATTACTCCCTCCTTCTTCAGGATAAGACAGGAATTATTGACGCAAAGATCTGGGAACTGAATAACGGGATCGCCGATTTTGATTCTATGGATTTTGTCATGACGGACGGAATGGTGACATCCTTCCAGGGAGCACGTCAGGTCAATATCCGCCGCCTGCGCAAGGCTGAGGAGGGCGAATACGATCCGGCAGAGTACATACCTTCCTCAAAGTATGATATCGAGGAAATGTATCAGGAGCTTTGTGGGATCATTACTTCTTTGAAGGAGCCTCATTTAAAACAGCTTGCCGAGAATACCTTCATCAAGGACACCGCATTTGTCAAGGAGTTCAAGGTACATTCCGCAGCGAAAGCAGTGCATCACGGCTTCGTGGGCGGACTGCTGCAGCACACACTGGCAGTAACCAGACTGTGTGATTTTATGGCAGCGAATTATTCGGTATTGGATCGTGATCTTTTGCTGACCGCAGCGATTTTCCACGACTTTGCAAAGGTATATGAGATTTCTAATTTCCCGATGAACGATTACACCGATGATGGTCAGCTTCTGGGACACATCTTTATGGGTGCAGAAAAGATCGGACAGAAGATTCAGGAAGTACCGGGATTTCCACCGGTTCTTGCCTCCGAACTGCGTCACTGTATTCTGTCGCACCATGGGGAGCTTGAGTTTGGCTCGCCGAAGAAGCCTGCTTTGGCAGAGGCGATCGCTCTCAGCTTTGCGGATAATACCGATGCGAAGCTTGAGACCATCACAGAGATTTACGACAAGGCAGAGCCTACCACAGAGTGGCTTGGTTTCAGCCGTTATGTAGATTCCAATGTGCGCCAGAGCTCCGGTTATGTACAGAAAAAGAAAGGAAACAAAATCTGACATGGCATCAAATAAGAACAATCATGATACATGCCCCGATGGGCAGAAAATGCCACAGCTTGAAAAGGGGCGGGAGATTTCTTTAAAAATAGAAGACATGGGAACAGATGGAGAGGGTATAGGCCGTTTAGACGGTTATACCCTTTTTGTCAAGGATGCACTGGAGGGGGATCTGGTACGCGTCAAGATATTAAAGACCAAGAAGCGGTACGGATATGCCAGACTTCTGGAGGTGATCGAACCGTCACCGTGGCGTGTCACGCCAAAGTGTGACTGCGCCCGTGCATGTGGTGGCTGTCAGATCCAGCACTGCAGCTATGAAAAGCAGCTTATCTGGAAAGAGAAAAAGGTACGGGACTGCCTGCAGCGGATCGGCGGCTTTGCGGAGATTCCGATGGAGCCGATCATGGGAATGGACAAGCCATATCATTACCGTAACAAAGCGCAGTTTCCGGTAGGCTATGACAAAGAAGGCAATCTGGTCACAGGATTCTATGCAGGAAGGACACATTCCATTATACCAAACACCGACTGTGTCATTCAGCATCCGTGCAATCATGCGATTCTGGAAACCGTTCTCTCCTTTATGAAAACGTATCACATAACCGCATACAATGAGAAAACGCATACGGGACTGGTGCGCCATATATTGACAAGGGTTGGTAAATATACCGGCGAAGTCATGGTGTGCCTGATCATCAACGGAAATAAGCTGCCTTATTCAGAAAAGCTGGTAGAAGCCCTTCTTTTCTGTCCAATAAATGGGGCAGGAAAGAACACCCCAAAAGAAAATGAATCAGACGATAACTGCCAGATAAAAAGCATCTGCCTGAATATCAATCAGGAGAAAACAAACCGGATACTCGGAGATAAGATTGTCCAATTATATGGACAGACCTATATTGAGGACAAGATAGGAGATATCACTTACCGCATTTCACCACTGTCCTTTTATCAGGTAAATCCGGAGCAGACACGCAAGCTTTACACAACTGCACTCGAATACGCAGATCTTCACGGGGACGAAGTCGTGTGGGATCTGTACTGCGGCATCGGAACAATCTCTCTGTTTCTTGCACAGAAGGCAGCAAAGGTCTGCGGTGTCGAGATCGTCCCACAGGCAATCGAGGATGCCAGAGACAATGCAAGACGTAACGGCTTTACCAATGCGGAATTCTTCGTGGGCGCCGCTGAGGATGTTGTGCCGGAGCAGTACGAGAAGAGTGGCGACGCACTGCGGGCAGATGTGGTGACAATTGATCCTCCGCGGAAGGGCTGTGACGAGAAGCTGCTTCGCACCGTGGTTCAGATGGAGCCGGAGAAGATTGTATATGTAAGCTGTGATCCGGCAACGCTCGCAAGAGATCTGAAGTATCTGTGCGGGGAGGGGTATGAGCTGAAGAGAGTGCGAGCCTGTGACATGTTTGGACATAGCGGGCATGTGGAGACAGTGGTTGGACTACAACGGAAAAGTATGTAGAAATCCTTGAATTTACGCACTTTACAGAGTTTTGGACTTTTAATGAAGTTGGTGTAAATCATAAAGAAAAAGTACAAGTTCGTAAAGTGGAGGTGTCTGTGGTACTTGACCTTGACATGTGAAACACAATTTCTGTATATAAAAGTGAATAGAGATCATCAATTATGATGAATGTAGGGATACTTGCAACAGAGTGTCCCTATTTTTATATAAGGGCATTCCTAACAGGGATGCCTTTTGAATTTTAGGAAAGGAGATGCAGAACATATCCAGCTTTTGAAACTGGACAAGGAGACAGGGCAGGCTCTCGGTGGCGTAAAGTTTGTTGTAACCGATTCCAAAGGAAACAAAGTAATGAAATTTGTTACAAAAGATGATGCTTACGACATCACGGGTAAACTGATTGTTGGAGAGACTTACACATTTACAGAGATTTCTGCTCCATCCGGTTATCAGCTGGCAAAGCCGGTACAGTTGACGATCAAAGACACTGGGAAAGTGCAGACAGTGACTGTTAATGATGCACCGATTCCAGAAGTACCGGATACACCACAGACAGGAGGAAACATGCCAATCATTCCGATTGCAGCAGGATTGCTTATGGTAGTTGGTGCAGCAGTGATGATCTGGAAGAAAAGAGCAGTGGTAAAGAAATAAGTTTTTAGTAGATGTCTGGCAGTTCATTTGGTATAATTATGGTGCAGGGGACAAGGAATTGTTCCCTGCATTATACAATCAATTGTTTACAGAAATAAAAATAGATGCAAAGATAGAAATAAATGTTTTTGTTGATAGGGCATGAGAGGAGTGTAGATAAAATGTATGGAGAGGAATTAAAGGGTATAATTGAAGAGTATTTGAGAGATTCTAAGGCTGAATATGCTGTAATGATAGATGGAGATTGGGGGTCAGGAAAAACATATTTTTT
>NZ_DBLXSO010000025.1:0-42396 GCF_057878315.1 Jutongia sp.
CTCATAAAACTCCAACACTGAATCCATCCATAGATTTGCCTTGGTACATGTATCAACCTTTCCCCAAGTTAAACTTTCGGGAAAAAAATGACTTTTTTCCTTCAATTTGTAACTAAATTCTTCACATGAATGTACTGCATCTGGCGCAATTGTTCCTATCAAAAAATCATTTTCATTTATATTTAAAGAAAATTTCGAAAATATTTCCTCTGCGATAATTATGTGAATCATTGTGTATGCCATATCTTTTCTCCTTCTCGTTATATTATCAATAGCATTTTTACAGATAATGATGTCGAGCATCATTTATTTTTAGCTGTGCATCCAACAATATAAAAGCATAAATTCTAATATCTTATTTTTGATTATATCATAAATTCACAACTCTTCGGCAAAAAGTAAAAAAAGCTCCAAGCCCTTATAAATAAATGGTTTGAAGCTTATCATGCGGATGACAGGATGCCAGACGTCCGGTGGACGTCTGACCGGCACCGACCGGAGCGGCAGCGGAGACCTTGAATCCCAGGATTCAAGGTCTCCATCCGCAAAAACCCCCGGAACCTTCGTTCCGGGGGTTTGATGCGGATGACAGGACTTGAACCTGCACGCCTCGCGGCACAAGAACCTAAATCTTGCATGTCTGCCAATTCCATCACATCCGCAGTTATATAAAAGGAATCTGCCACATCTATGACAGATCCTGTTTATTCTATCATTCCCATAGAGGGTTGTCAAACATAAACCGCACCGATCGCGCCTCCGTACCATTCCTATTTTCCCTGGAACGCCCAGAACTTATTGAGTACAAAGTTGATCGGCACGCCGATGATCGAGTTGATCAGCGGGGCAATGTATTTGGAGATGTGGAGTACATCGATCCACAGATATGACAGCACGTTGCTCAGAATAATTCCGGTGAATGCGTAGGACAGATACATCTTGATTAGTGCCTGCAAAAGCTCCTTCCAGGAGGTTCCCTCCATGTTAAATACCAGCTTGTTGTTCCAGTAAAATGACCACAGCACACTGAGAATAAACGCCACGGTGTTGGCTATGATGTAATCCCAGCGCTGGAATATGTGCGCATGTCCCAGCAGGAACAGGGTTGCAACATTGATCACATAGGATACGACTGTATTGGTGACACCTACGATCCCGAATTTAATAAACTGGATCAGCAGCTCCATCTTCGTCTGTTTCTTTTCTGTCATCTCTTTTCCCCCGTATTGTTGTATTCTGCTTCTCATTACTCTGCAGAATTTCTATTCTTATTCTTGTCTAATCCCCGCAGGGTCTATTTCTTATAAATGCTGTCGGTCAGGAATGTAATTTGCATCTTCTCCTGCAACCGGTTCAGCTCTGCGGCGATCAGCTCGTTGCGCTCCTTGAGCTGCTCTGCGGAGAAGTCATATTCCAGACCGCTGTTGACGTAGTTGCCGTGGTTTCGGATATCGTAGCCATCCAGCCCGGCAATGACAACCTGCGGCATCCCGATGTGCAGCAGGAAATGCAGGCACATCAGACCGGAGTTTTCCATGATCGCCGGTTCCTGGGAAGAATAGCTTGCGAAGTTTAACATGTATTCGTAGTCCTTTGCCTCGCGCAGATTGGAGGTGATGATCTTTCTGACGGAATCATCGGTAATATTTTTGTAGCGGCGCATATGACAGATGAACGCATAATCACAGGCAAAGTCAGCCGGAACGAAGTTCAGCCCGATCACGACCGGATTCTTTTCGCGGATGTATTCCTCGACCTGCGCTTTCTGCTGCATCAGGCTCTTGCCCGATCCCAGAAGAAGCACCTCTCTGCCCGAAAGCTCCTGCTCCAGCTTCTCGACAGCCTCACGGTCGTCGATATAATTTTCCTGATACTGCTTGTAAATCGCCTCAGCCTTGTCCTTATTGTAAAGAGCCTTGTCCTCCTTCGGGATCGACTTTAAGATCTCATTGTAGGATTTCACGGTCAGCGTTCCCTTAGATGCGAAGTAGATCGCATAGTTCGGGTGGCAGCCGTTGGCGGCAGACAGATACAGCGGCAGGGAATATCCCCAGAAATGCTCCCGGTAAATGTCGTTGAGATACTCGTCAATGATCTCAAGCATCGGCTCAATGCGGTACTGCTTGTCGAAGTTCTCGTTCATGTACTCGGCGAAAAGCTCCAGATTCAGATTGCCGGCGCCACGTCCCATACCAAACACGCAGGCGTCCAGAATGATGTCGCGGTGCAGATGCATTTCCGTAAAGGCGGAGGCATTGCCCATCGCCTGCTGCATGTTGTTGTGGGAATGATACCCGAGCATAATGTCCTCCCGCAGATTATGATCGGCAATCTGCGCCAGACGGACAAAGTCCTTTTTCTTGATCAGACCGAAGCTGTCCACAATATAAAATGCCTTGATCGGGAGCCGGTTGAACTTCTCGATCAGCGCGATAAATTCACTGTCGGTATAATTGTCGGTTCCCACTGCCTGCGCAAAGACATCGTAGCCCAGCTTTTCCAGCTCCTGAATGTAATTGTACGCCTCCTCGATCTTGCTTTTCTTGAAGATCACACGGAATACATCAAAGCCGTCCGGCACGCGTTTTCCAAGCTTCTCTAACGGGATCGGCCGCCCCATATCGATCATGCCGACATAATGGGTGTCGGGATTCTTCGGTGCGATCATATCCCGCACGCTGTCGTTGCCGTCAAACAGTGAATAATCCTTGCTGTATTCGCATTCTCTGACGAAACCGATCTCGAAGTATTCTATCCCCGCGAGAACAATCTTCTTGCCAATATTGAAAATGGCATCTCTTCCAAAATGCCAGTCATTGACATAACCGCCGTCACGCAGTGTACAATCCAGTAAATTTATCCTGCTCATCTAAAATGCCCCCTTTGCATCTATTGCAGCAATTCGCTGATCTTCCGGACACAGTTGGTGTCCTCATGGGATTCCTCCCCGATATAAACCGCCCGGCTCCCGTACTTATGTGCCATGACGATATCACTCGCATAGGTGTCTCCGACCACAATGATCTCCTCCGGCTTTAAGCCCTTGTCCTGACAGATAATGTCCATCAGCAGCGGATTAGGCTTTCCGACCGAGTAGTCCACCTTTCGTCCAAGGCTTCCCTCCAGCGCGCCGACCATCGCACCACAGCCCGGCATACGCTTCGCATTCTCGCCCGGATAATGATGCTCGAGATTACAGGCAATAATCTTGTCCGCCCGCAGTGCTACCTGCAGCGCATCCGTCAGCTTCTGATAATTGAAATCCATATCATAGCCCACGATCACGACCTCCGCATGATCGGAAACCGTAACACCGAGCCCTGCAAACTCCTCTGCCAGCGCATCGCTTCCCATAATGTATACGGTCTTGTAGCCCATCTGATGTGCATAAAGTGCTGCGGCGTAGCTGCCGGTATAAACCTCCTCATAGCTGCAGGCAAGCCCCATGCCGGTCAGCTTCTCCCAGATCTGTTTTCTTGTTTTGGTCGAATTGTTTGTCATGAAGTAAACCTGCTTGCCAAGCTCACGGCACCGGCGTACTACCTCATCCGCCCCTGGTATCAGCTTACTTCCATAGTAGATCGTGCCGTCCAGATCAAACAAAACGGCACGAATATTTTTATTTTCTATATATTTCATTATTTATTTCCTGTCTTGTCCTTGTCAAAGTTAATGCGCTCCTCCTCAATTACAAGCGGACGCTTCATCATACGCTTATTGATACTGAGCACATACTCGCCCAGAAATCCGATAAAGAACAGCTGAACCGAACCAAGGATGCACACGGCTAACAGGATCGGTGTCATACCGGCCACAAAGCGATCCCAGTAAAGAAGCTTTAAAATCAGATATACAAAGGCGACCACAAGGCTGATCGCGGACATGATAAAGCCCACGATCGTTGCCAGACGAAGACCCGCCTTCGTGTATGAGGTAAAGCTGAGCATCGCTGCATCGTAAAGAGTGAACCAGTTGTTGTGCGTCTTGCCGGCGCGGCGCTTCTGCTGCTCATACGGCACGTCCACACGCTTATAGCCAAGCTCTGCGACGATTCCGCGCAGGAACGGTGTCGGATCGTCCAGATTGCGCAGTACATCCACAAAGCCCTTGTCGTAAAGACCAAAGCCGGTGAAATGCTCAATCTGCTCCACATCAGACATCTTCTTGATCATCTTATAATAACAGGTGCGAAGGAAACGCATGATCTTATTTTCCTTGCTGGTCGTCTTGATCGCACAGACGATTTTGGCACCCTTCTCCCACTCCTCAACAAGACGCGGGATCATTTCCACCGGATCCTGGAAATCACAGCACAGGCAGATCGTGCAGTCACCGCTCGTCTGGCAGATTCCGTAATACGGAGAGTTGAACTGTCCGAAATTCTTTGCATTAAAGATTGCTCTGATCTTTGAATTGTCGGCACAGATTTCCCGCAGATACTCTCTGGTACGGTCTGTGGAATCGTTATCAATAAACAAAATCTCATAATCATAGGACGGCAGATTCGTTGTGATCTCACGGATCACCGCCTCACTGATCGCTTTTACATTTTCTTCCTCGTTATAACAAGGTATCATTACACTAATTATTTTCATGCTGCCTCCATTCCGACTTCATCCACGCGATCGTCTCGGTCATGCCGGTACGAAAATCTGTCTGTGGTACAAATCCGGTATCCTTTGTGAGCTCAGAGATATCGGCACACAGATACATAACCTGTCTCGCGCCATACGGGATCTCACCGAAGCCAAGCCCTGCCTCCGGGTCGATCAGATCTCTGATCTGCTCAATATATTCTTTGAGTGGGCGTGCTGTTCCGCTGCCGATGCAGTACACCTTTCCGTGCTGTCCCTTCTCGCCAAGCGCGATCATGGCTCTCGCTGCATCCCTGCTGTACAGATAATCCCACTGCTGTTCTCCTTTGGTCAGGGCAGGTGTCTGCCCGTCAAGAAGCTTTCGGATCGTGGTCGTGACCATGGTCTTATCGCTGTCGCATGGTCCGTAAATGCTTAAGATACGCGTCCACACATGGCGCAGTCCAAGCTTTTCGCATTCGATACGGCTCATCTGACCGGCACAAAGCTTCGCCATGCCGTAACCGTTCTCCGGAAATGCCGGTGTCTGTGGTGTCAGATTTCCCTCCACTCTGCCATACTCTGCCTGGGAGCCGGAGCCGACAAACGCCTCGCAGCCCATTCTCGCCGCCAGTCCTGCCGCCTCGATCGTATAACGGATATTATCCGTTTGCAGCCTCATATCATTGCGGGCATCGCCAATCGTTGCCGCCCACCCGAAATGATAGAACACATCGCAGGGCGGAATGTCGGACACGTCCAGATCGCCAAGTCCCGAAAGATCACACTCCACAAGATGGACATGCGCATCCTCCGGAATCCGTGCCGCTCTCGCCGAATGCGGACGGACAATGGCATAGACTTCAATATCCTTTGCAATACATTCCCGAATCAATGCGGTGCCGATGGCTCCGGTCGGTCCGGTCACTACAATCCTTTTCATCTTCTTTCTGCCTTTCTGTTGTTTATCGTCCTACTCTACCGGCGGGATCAGAAGGTTGGCAAGCACTTCCTCCCTTGGAAGGAACGGTGCCAGATCCTCCAGCGGCGGACTCACAAGACTGCCATCCTCCAGACGCTTTGTTGCGCTCTTCGGCTCGAAGTTCTGTGTCGGTGAAACGAAGATCTCACAGAATACAGGTCCCTCCTCTGCCAGCGTCTTATCAACTGCTTTCTTCATTTCTTCGTTGCTGTGTGCCTGATAATATGTGTATCCAAATGCCTGAGAAAGCTTCTCAAACTCCGGGAATGACAGATCGCCGCTCTCCGGTCCGATTCCGACCTTGCAATGATTGCTGAACAGATTGTTCTGCGTCTGACGGATGGAATGATAGCCCTGATTGTTGATCAGGAACAGCTTGATCGGAAGCTTGTTTGTCAGTACCGTCTGCAGCTCCTGCAGATTCATCATGATACTTCCATCGCCCTCAATACAGATCGTGTCCTTACGGTCATTTGCCACACAGGCACCGATAGCTGCCGGCAGACCGTAGCCCATGCTGGCGATCGCACTGTTAATGATAAAACGTGCATCCTTCTGGATCACATAGTTATGGCTTCCCACCACGCAGGCACTTCCGTTTGAAACAACGGTCAGATTGCCCTCCGGCAGGCTTTCACTCAGATAATTGATAAATGCATATACATTGGCGTAGCTGCCATCCTCTTCCCAATGCTTCGGCAGCGTAACCGGATAATCTTTCTTCCAGTTCTGACAGCGGCTTACCCAGTCCTGTCCGGTAAATACAGGCGTCTCGCCGGATAAGGTCTGATCCATTTTCTCGAAGAAATCCTTTGCGTCCGCACAGACCGGCATGTCCACATGGATTGTGGTCTTCTTAAGCTCTGCCGGATCCACATCAACGTCGATCACATACGCCTCTCTCGCCCAGGTCTTCCAATTGTAGCCGACCTGACGAATGGACAGACGGTTTCCGACAGCAAGCACAAGATCTGCATTCTGCACGGCAAAGTTGCCGGCACGGTCACCCATGATGCCACCACGGCCTACATAAAGCGGATGTGCCGTCTCGATCGCATCGATAGAATCCCAGCAGGTTGCCACCGGAATGCCAAGCTTCTCCACAACACTTCGGAATGCCTCATAGCCCTCGGAAAGCCGGATGCCATTGCCCGCATAAAGTACCGGACGTTTCGCCTGACGTACCTTTTCGATGACCTGATCGATCACACTCTGTGCTACCGAAACCGGCATCTTTGCGGAATCCTCCGCCGGATCGTAGCCTCTCAGATCGTCCGTCTCAATATAACAGCCCTGATAATTCACCGGAATGTCGATCCATACCGGACCTCTTCTGCCGGTCATTGCCAGATGATATGCCTTCTCCAACGCATAACGGATCTGCATCGGATCCTCGATCATCACGGCATATTTGCACATGCTGTCGACAGATTTTGTAATATCAAACTCCTGATCGCCCACGGCACGAAGCGGCAATCCATCCGTGAACCGGCTCATATAACGTGCTGTCGTGTCATAACGGACCTGTCCGGAGATCACGAACATCGGCACGGAATCAAGCCATCCGCCAACCACGCCGGTAATTGCATTGGTTCCGCCCGGTCCGGTGGTCACACAGAGTGCCGCCATCCTGTTATGAATGCGGGAATACGCCTCTGCCGCAATGGCACAGCCCTGCTCATGATGATTGTAAAGACAGTGCATGCCTTCCTTGTGTCCAAGTGCATCATTCAGATGCATAGCACCGCCGCCTGTCACCATAAAACAGTCTGTAATTCCATGATCTACCAAAAAATCTGCTACATAATCTGCTAATCGTTGTTTCATGCTGCCTCCATCTGACGCTCACGCTCCTGCTTCTGCGGGATGCCGGTCAAAATATATTCCTTCGGCTCTTCCTGCCATATGCTCCTTCGCCGGACAGTCCGGCTGCCGGTGCATACGATCGCTTCGCCGTATTTTACTGCTCTACTGCTTCCTTGATCTTACGAATCATATAGTCGATCATCTCATCGGTCATTCCCGGATAAACACCGATCCAGAATGTGTCCGTCATGATCTGGTCTGTCACCGGCAGATCGCCGATCACACGATAGCCCTCGCCGGACTTCTTCAGCTCGCTAAAGCAAGGCTGCTTTAGCATATTACCGCCAAACAGCATACGTGTCTGCACGCCTTCCTTCTCCAGATACTGTACCACGGTATTCTTCTCAACGCCCTCACGGCAGGTCAGCAGGAAGCCGAACCAGCTGGGGTCTGAATTCTCACATGGCTCCGGAAGGATCAGCTTGTCCTCCACGCACTTAAGTCCCTCCTTCAGACGGCTGAAGTTATGCTTTCTGCGCTCCACAAAGGAAGGGAACTTCTCAAGCTGTGCACAGCCGACTGCTGCCTGCATATCGGTTGCCTTGAGATTATATCCAAAATGAGAATATACATACTTATGATCATATCCGAACGGAAGCTCTCCGTGCTGTCCGTCAAAGCGGTGACCGCACATATTGTCACGACCGGACGCACAGATGCAGTCACGCCCCCAGTCACGCATGGAGCGGATGATCTTGTTTAATAACGGATCATCGGTATAAACGGCACCGCCCTCTCCCATCGTCATATGATGTGGCGGATAGAAGCTTGATGTTCCGATGTCTCCGATGGTTCCTGTCTGCTTTGTGACACCGTCGATCGTGTAAGTCGAACCCAGCGCGTCACAGTTATCCTCAACAAGCCAGAGATTATGCTTATCACAAAATGCCTTGACTGCGGCAAGATCAAACGGATTGCCGAGCGTATGCGCGATCATGACCGCCTTCGTCTTGTCGGAAAGTGCTGCCTCAAGCTGTGTCACATCAATGTTGTACTGAGGGATCGTCATATCCACAAATACCGGCACGGCACCGTACTGGATCATTGCTGCAATCGTTGTCGGAAATCCCGCTGCCACCGTGATCACCTCATCCCCGCGGTTGATCTTGCGGTCACCAAGAAGCGGTGAGGTCAGTGTCATAAAAGCAACCAGATTTGCAGATGATCCGGAGTTGACCAGCGCACAGTAGCGCACGCCCAGATATTCTGCGAACTTCTTCTCAAATTCATCGGTATAACGTCCGGCGGTCAGCCAGAACTCCAATGCGGAATCCACAAGATTGCACATCTCTGCATGATCGTATACACGGGATGCATACGGGATCCGATCTCCCTCATGATACTCCTTCTTGTTGTGATATGTGTCACAGTATTCTGCGACCATTTTCAGGATTTCTTCCTTTGCCTGCTGCTCTGTCTTATTTTCGAACATACTGCCTCCATTCTATATATTCACATACATATCTCTCTAAAATTCTGTTAAAGTCAATCTCTTTGCCCCAACAGGTGTCATGTGTTACTGTCTGCTCTTCGTACTATAAAACTCGTCGATCTCCTGGTCCATCTCTGCCGGAATATCACCGCCTGCCAGCCATACCTTACTGAAGCGGCATGTCATTTCCATGCACTCCTCAATGTGCCACCGCGGTGTCCATCCAAAGACGCGCTTTACCTTGCTGCAGTCTAGCTTGAGGAAATTCGCCTCATGCGGTGCATTCTCCTCCGCCTGGTTCTCCCATGCAGCACCATCGCCCCAGCACTTGCAGAACAGGTCGGTCAGCTCGCCGGTCGTCACGCAGTCGCACTCATCCGGTCCCACGTTATAAAATCCTGCATAGCTCTTATCCTCATACTGCTTCTGTGCGATCAAAAGATAAACACCAAGCGGTTCCAGTACATGCTGGAATGGTCTGGTGGAATACGGATTCCTTACGCCGATAGTGTCCCCCCGCTGCATCGCACGCACGCAGTCCGGGATGATCCTGTCGTTGGCAAAGTCGCCTCCGCCGATCACATTGCCTGCTCTCGCTGTGGAGACTGCCAGATCACGGTCTGCAAAAAAAGAGTTTATGTAGCTGTGTGTGACAAGCTCGGAACAGGATTTGCTGTTGGAATACGGATCAAAGCCATCAAGCGGCTCATTCTCGCGGTAGCCCCACTCCCATTCTTTATTCTCATAGACCTTATCGGTCGTGACATTCAGGAAACTCTTTACGCACGGATTCTGTCTGACACATTCACAGATATTGACGGTTCCCATCACATTGGTCTCGTAGGTGTAAACCGGATCCTTATAGGAATCCCGCACGATCGGCTGTGCCGCGAGATGAAGCACGATCTCCGGCTGCGTCTTTTGAAAGACCTCCTTTAAATGGTTCAGATCACGGATATCTCCGATCACTGAATTCATATGCGGTGCCAGATCCGCCAATGAGAACAGATCCGGGTCCGTCGGCGGCTCCAGTGAGTAGCCGGTCACCTCTGCGCCCGCCTTGATCAGGATCCGGCAGATCCAGCTTCCCTTAAAGCCTGTGTGTCCTGTTACCAGCACACGTTTTCCTTTATAAAATGATACGTCCATTTCTATATATCCTTTCCGGTTAATCGTTCCATTTCTTCCATGGTGCATTGCCGGTGCGCAGGTACTGCTCCAGCATGTCCATCTCACGCTTGTTGTCCATGCACTGCCAGAAACCGCGATGCATATAAGACATCAGCTCACCCTCCGCAGCAAGACGTTCCAACGGCTCCCTCTCCAGAATGGTATCATCTCCGTCAATGTAATCAAAGATATCCGGCTCTAATACCATATATCCTGCATTGATCGGTGCTCCGTCCGAAATATTCTTCTCACGGAACGACTTCACGGCATTGTCGCCGCCAATATTTAATACGCCCTTCTGCTGCTCCTGCATAACGGCAGTCAGCGTTGCCTTCTTGCCGTGGTTTCGATGGAACTCTAACAACTTGGCAATATCAACATCACACACGCCATCCCCGTAGGTCAGCATAAATGTCTCATCCCCCACATACGGCTGAATGCGCTTCACTCTGCCACCGGTCATCGTCTCCAGTCCGGTGTCCACCACCGTCACCTTCCACGGCTCGCAGCGGTGGTCGTGTACCATCACTGTCTTCTGTCCGTTCGTATAATCAAAGGTCACATCGCTGTGATACAGGAAATAGTTTGAGAACCACTCCTTGATCATGTGCTGCTTATAGCCTGCGCAGATAATAAATTCATTAAATCCGTAGTAGGAATATTCCTTCATAATATGCCAGAGGATCGGATTGCCTCCGATCTCCACCATCGGCTTCGGCTTATACTGGGACTCCTCTGAGATACGGGTTCCCTTTCCCCCTGCTAAAAGTACAACTTTCAAATCATCACCATACCTTTCCGTTTCTATGATTGTATGAGTACCAGAATCTGTCTCAGATAACAGAGTATTGGTACAATAAACAGCAGTGCGATAAACAGCGCATACACAACCCCATATATGTCATACGCAATGCTTCCAAGCACGCCTTCTGTCTTTTGATCCTGCTTTACGATTCCCTTCTTGAACAGATACCGGCCTGCCACGCAGATAAGCAGCGTGATCAGCGAAATGATCAGTCCCGGCGTTCTGCCGCTTGGGTGATATTTTAATACGATATTGTCACTTCCCTGTTCTACAGGAATAGAAAGCATTCCATCGATCGAACCGATCTCGACCTTCTTACCGTTGACCTTGCAGCTCCATCCTTTATCATAGGAAATCGGAAGGAACACATTACTCTTCGTCACATTGTCCAGCTTAAGCTTCACGCCGCTGTTCTTCTGCTTCAGCGTTGTGATCTTCGGATTCTGATCCTGAATTTCCTTTACCGCCCCGGTCAGAAGATCATAGTCAAGCCAGCCGATATGAAGCTGGGAAAGATCCGCCTCGCCGTTAAATTCAACCGAAACGCTCTCATTTTCAAAGCTTCCAAGGCAGATCAGACCATTGCCAAAGTCCACCGGATAGCTGGTATTTTCGGAAGAATCAGAATTTGGAATATATACCTCCTGACCGTTGACCGTGATGGTCTCCTGCAGATCCGTGTTGTTCGTGCCATAAAAATATAGCACCTTACGCCCACCGGTCACATTCGTCTCATAGGTAAGATCCGTCGTATCAAGTTCGCCGGTCACATCCCGGATCAACGTCTCATTGCTTCCTGTGATTGCTGAAAACAGACTGTTCTGAGTACTGAACAGATCGCTGCCCGCAGATAATTCATAGGTATCCGTACCAATGGCAAACGGCAGCTCCAGATTATTCTTGTAAAGTCCGATCTGATCTCCGTTATAGCCCTCCACGTTCTCGCACAGAGAATACATGCTCTCCGGGAGATTACGGTAGCTTAGATCATATTGGATATGTAACAGCGTATCGGAAAAGATCGTTCCGCCGGCATCCAAAAGCTGTGTCCAGTTGATGGAATAGCCGAGTGCCGCAAAGTTCGGCTGCAGATCCGGATTGATCACATGCCAGTAATTTGAAATCGCTTCCTGTCCCATGACAAGTGCATAATCAATATGATCGATCTTATAATCGGTATTCTTGATTCGTTCAAAGTCTTTGATATCTGTCGTAACGCTCTTGCCTGCGTTATTAGCAGCCTCCAGATATTCGGAGGAAAATACGGTTGCATTCTCCTTGTTGGTTGCAAAGCAGATGACCGAGGTTGCAACAAGCTGCGCACACATCAGCACCAGCACTGCCGTCTTGCGCTTGTGACTCTTTAAGATAAACAGGTACAGACCTGCAAAAACTGCCTCGATCACGAGACACAAAAATCCATCACCAAGTGTCGCATAGGAAGAATGACCGCAATATGCCGCGTATGCTTTGTAGATAACTCTGCCCGCGATCAGCGCTGCAGCGAGGCAGACACAGGCAATACAAAGGCTGCGGAACACATCCTCCTTCTGCGTCTCGTCCTTCTCGCGATGATCCTGATATAACAATGCCGCAAAATCGATCAACACAAAGGATACCACATAGATAAAGCGAACCGGCCAGCTTGCTCTGCTGCCGCCATGCCACAAAAGCTCTACCGAAGGAATGATCATGGATACAAGCATCAACAAAGTCAGGATCATATGACCCTTATACTTCCGGCGCTCCCCCTTCTGTCCGTCCCCTATAACAAAGAAGCCAATGATACAGGCAAACGGCAGTGCCATGTTGACACACATGCGACGAACCATACTCCACTCGTAGCTGCTCCACTGTGCCTGCAGTGCCGTTGCATAAGTTGCCAGATAATCTCCGTCACCGCTTCGTGGTGCCTCAGCAATACTGCGAAGTGCCGGGATCACGACCACTGCGCTTAAAAGCAGGGAGACGAGTACGGATACGCCGAGCCGGAGAATCCACCGCTTCTTCTCTTCCTTCTCTTTTGCAGAATCGACAAAGGTGCGGATTCCTGAGGATAACAGAATAAAAAGCAATGTAATACAGCCGGTATAAACATCCACCATCATCACCAGCGTAAATACAATGATAAAGTAAAGACAGCCCTTATTCTCATAAAGCCGGTCAATTCCGATCATGATCAGCGGCAGCAGAAACGCCACGTCCATTACGAGCATGATCTGGAAATGTACTAAGGATGCCGCTCCGAATGCATAAACAGCTGCACCTGCCACATATGCCATGCGCTCCATGTCATATTTGCGCAGATAGAAATACATCGCATATGCGATCGCGATCATTTTCAATATCATCAGAATATTGGCAAAATAATACAGATACGCTCTCGTTGAAAAATATAAAAAGAGATTGAGCGGGCTGAACAGCGCTCCCAGAGAAACCGCTCCGGAAATGTTCATGCCAAGACCTGAATTCCAGGTAAAAAACGGGCTTGCCTTTCCGTGCAGCACATCCCATACATAATACATTCCTGCCGGGATCGTCTGCTGAACCATGTCACCGCGGGCGATCGACTTGCTTCCAAACGGGTAAATGCCATTGACTCCATACGCAATGCACGCCGCTATCGTAACCAGAAGCAGCAGGATTCCCAGATCCATCACTGTCTTCCGGTTCTCCGGACGTTTTAACTTATTTTTTATTGTTTCCGCCTTCATGAAACACCCCTTTTCTCAATCGTGAATCGTCAAAAAACTCCAATTTTCATTATACCATCACGGCTTGAATCTGACAACCGATAACGCAAAACGATCCGACCGTTTTCAGGCACACGGCAGACGCAGTATTTCCGCCTTCTCCCGCAGCAGGGGAGTCAACGGATGATCCGGCTGTTTCTGCCTATTGCATATCGCTCCGGTCTCGGTTAAAATAGAAGTATATGGGTATATTTTATTGGGGTTTTCAAGAAAGGATATTACAAATGAATCAGGAAATTTCTGCAAATACAACAGCGGCTCCGGCGCAAAAACGCCAGTCCAATATCGAGCTTTTGCGCATCATCACAATGATCATGATCGTTGCTCATCATTTTTCCGTACATGGGAATTTTGATTTTCCGATCAATACGGTCACAATAAACCGGCTTTGGATCCAGTTTATCCAGATCGGCGGCAAGATCGGTGTCGATGTTTTCGTACTGATCTCGGGATATTTTCTGATCACGGCAGATTCTCTGAAGATCAATAAAGCGATCAAGATGTGGATCCAGATCTTTACTTATTCCGTTCTGATCTATGTATTATTTGTCATTTTAAGACCGACACCGTTTAGTGCAAAAGATTTGGTCAAGAACGCACTTCCGATCACCTATGACCGCTGGTGGTTCGCAAGCGGCTACTTTGTACTCTATCTGCTGTCACCTTTTATCAATAAGGCGATCCGCTCCTTTGACAGAACAACCTATCTGCAGATGCTTGCACTGATGACCTTCTGCTGGTGCATTATCCCGACCTTTCTCTACGAGACATGGGAATGCAACGACCTGCTCTGGTTCATTTACCTGTATCTGATCAGTGGCTACATCCGGCTTCACGCCAAGGAATCAACGATCACGGGACGTACCTATCTGCTGGTGTCCGGCTTCCTGATCCTGCTGACCTTCGGCTCCGCTGTCGTTTTCGACTTTCTCGGACTGAGGCTGCCGTTCTTCGGCATGAATGCCACCTTCTTCTATGAGATGCATCAGATTCCGATCGTGCTGATCTCGATCACAATGTTTCTGGGATTTTCCAAGATCAAAATGCCGTACATTCCGGCGATCAATCTGATCTCCGCAACAACCTTCGGCGTTTACCTCATCCACGATAACCGCTATGTACGTCCGTTCCTCTGGCGTCATATTTTCCGAAACGCCGCATTTGCGGAAGACAGGCTTCTGATCCCTTATTCGATCGTGGTGGTCCTGCTTGTCTTTATCGTCTGCTCCCTGATCGAGCTGATCCGCATCCATGTACTCGAAAAGCAGTACATGAAGCTTATTGACTGGCTTTGCGTGACTTTATCACGCGAAGGATCATCCCAAACTCCGGGTTATGTGAAATCCATGACAGCACTATATAACAGATTCCACCGGCAATAACCTGCACGAAAAGCTCCAGCACAAGATTGTGCCAGGACAGCAGGGAAATACCATAGACAGCAGCTCCCATGAGAGCTGACAGTGTAAATGCAGGAAACGCATCCGCCAGGATCTCTCCGATGTGATAGCGGATCGTTTTCCCGGTCATATAGCTGTTGATCACAAGCTCGATCAGCGCATTGACCGGCAGCGTCAGTGCCACTGCCATGATCCCGAAATGAAGTGCCACAAATATAGAAATTAAAAAGATCGGTTTCTTGACAAATTCCGAATAAAGCATCATATCGCTGCGTCCGACCGCTTTGACGCACTGGAGTGCCACGGTTCCGGGCACCGAGATCACCGCCTCCAGACATACCACCCAGACGAACGGCACCATCGCGATCCATTTGCCGGTGTAAAGCACGATCGTCAGCGGTCTTGCCACAACCATCATCCCCGCCATCAGCGGAAAGATAATGTAGCTTAGCATACGCACACTCTGTCTGGACAAAATCTTCACCTTTTCATTCTCATCATTCACCTGGGACATCCCCGGGAAAAGTACACTGATCAGTGCCGTACTGATATTTGTCTTGAGCAGCATCGGAAGCTGCTTTCCTTTGGTATAATATGCCAGATCTGCCGTCGTATAACGCAGTCCCACGATAAAATCACCCAGATTGTTAAAGATCGTTCCGATCAGGTCGGTCATCATAACCTTGCTTCCATAGGCGATCAGAGGCTTCGCACGCTTCCATGAAAACATGAGCCTCGGATGCCAGCGCACCGTCACAAACAGGAACAGCGTATCGATGATCGTGTTTGTCAGATACTGTGCGATTAGCGCCCATACGCCTGCACCTTTCAGTGCCATCACGATTCCAACCACTGCAGAGACCAGCGTTCCGATGATCGTTGAGAAAAAGAACCGCTTAAAGTCCATTTTACGGGAAATATATGCTGTCTGGATCGACTGGAAGGAAGAAATCGGCAGACGGATCGCAAAAACGCGGATCGCCTGCTTTAATAACGGCATCTTATATGCAGTGGCAAGAAACGGAGCCCCCACGAAAAGGATCGCATAAAGTCCCATTCCAAGGATAAAGTTGCAGTAAAATATCGTGGAAAAATCAAGCTCGTCCACGTCCTGCTTCTGGATCAGCGCCGTATTCAGACCGCTGGTCAGCAGCACATCGGCGATCGTGATAAACACATTGATGATCGCGATAATTCCGTAGTCCGATGGCATCAGGATGCGCGCCAGCACCAGCGATACCACAAAGGAAACGCCCTGTGCAATAAAACGCTCTGCAAACTTCCACACCATTCCGGACATGATCTGTTTCTTTAAACTTGTCTCAGCCATGCTTGTCCCCCTTCTTTGTCTCTCTTCCGTATAAATATCAAACAGTGCTTCTCCGGCATATCTGCTGCCATCGAAGCACTTATCGTTCTGTTATTTGCGGTTCATCTGCTGTTTCAATTGGATCAGATACTTGTATGCAGAATGATCCTGAGCCGTGCAGAGATTTTCATGAAAATAAAAGTATTCCTCATCGTGCGGATTCGTCTTAAAAAAGACATCTCCCTTTGACCGCTTCATCACATATTCCTGATAGGACTTCGTAAAATAGTGATTGAGCTGGATCGGAAAATCCCTGCTGTCCGCCTTGCTGAATGTACCGGTGCAGACATGGTCAAATGCATTGACCGGCGGAAGCTGTCTTCCCTTGTACATCGTCCAGAAGCTGTGATGCATCCCCGCATTCTGCGGCGAATCCGGGTTGACACCGAACGCCGTATTGTAGAAGCATTTGCCGACGTCGTAATACTTCGGCCAGCAGACGGTGAAATCCTCCGCCACAAGACCTTCGATATCGCGGTCCATTCTTCCGGAGGTTCCGAAAAGCTGCCAGTTGAGCTTTACCGCACCGCGCTTTGTCTCGAACGGCTTCAAAAAACCATAAATATCATTTGTACTTTTCGGCACGATAAATTCATCAATATCAATAAAGCCGAGCCACTTTGTCTCGCCGGCATATTTGTCAATGCAGTCCTTGTAGCACTTCATTTGCGCCTGCTCGTAAGGAAACTGGATCAGTGTGACGAGACCGCTCTGCACATACTCCTCCAGCACGCTCTGATAATCATCCTCGGAATTGTTGTTGTAGAGATAGAAATGCTCCACACCCACCAGATGATTAAACTCGATCCATTCCTTCAGATAAGGTGCCTCATTTTTAAAGATCGCGCAGACGGCAACGTTGTATTTCTTATCCTGCGGCTTTACATGCACAAACCGGTAACGCAGCTTATATAATGCAGCCTGCACCCGGAACGCAAACTTTAAAAACGCCCCCGGCGTCCCTGTCTCACTGTCCTCCACACGGATAAAATCCTTCTCAAATACTGCTCTCTTCATATCGACTCCTCATTTCATCCTCTTCTGCCAAAGATCTTGCCAAATCCGATCCGCACCATCATCCGCCACACTGCTCCATTGCTGAAAAAGACAGGGATGGATGATTTGTATCCACTAAGATCATAGGAACACGGCATCTTGCGAAGCACATAGCCAAAGTAAAGCTCTGCCAGCAGACGGAGCATATCCTCCTTCACTGTCAGAAACGTCTCCTTAGAGATCTCGCCGCGGCGGCACAGATCTAACATCAATCCCGGGTACTCCACGCCGAAGGCATGGAACAGGTCGTATTTGCCCTTCTTGGTATCGTCTACCGGAATCTCCTCAAAAAGCACGCGGTGGTCGATGATATACTCTGCTTTGTTCTTCTCGCTGAACACATAATCGGTATGCGGAAAGGTTGCATTGTAGGTCATGTCCGGATCAAGCCGGTCAAAGTCCTCCTTCCACATCGTTGTGCCTGCAGACCATGAGGAAAACCGGCGCATGCCTGCCACATAGGCGTCAAAACTGTCAAACTTCTCCTCGCCGTTCTTCCCGGCGATCGCACCGTTCATAAAATAAATGCCCGGCTTTGTCTCCTCATGGGAAGCCGCAAAGCGGATCAGCTCCTCAACCGTTCCCGGCAAAAGCTTCATCCGGTGATTGACAAACTTGATCAGCCGCCCGGAGGCAAGCTTGAACGCCTCGACCTGATTCAGAAACTGCTTCGCCTGTGTCTTGCGGTAGATCAGATTGTCATAACGCGCGCAGTACGACTCCATCTGACGCTGAAACTCTTCATTGTCGCCGTTGTCGGTCACGATCACCTCAAACCGGCCGTGCTCCGGCTCGTCCTGATAAATACTGTCCAATACCGGAAATACCCACTCGATCACACCATTCGTGGGAACCACCAGTGAAACCATCAAATCTTCTTTGCTCATAATTCGTAATATTCCTTCATAAATTCTGCTGTTTTGCGGATACCCTCGCCCAGAGAGATTGGATTTAAGCTTCCGTAATACTTCTCATAGCGGGAAATGTCCAGATAATTGACCGGCACATCCACCTTTCTGCTTTCTTTATACGTGATATTTAAAGAAATATCAAGTGATTTCTCAATTTCGACCAGCACGTCATGAATACTTGTGCCGTAGCCGCAGCCCAGATTAAAGATCCGGTGCTCACTCTCCCCCTGCGCCACCGCAAGGATTCCACGCACGGCATCATCAATATAAATAAAGTCGCGCACAACGGAACCGTCCCCGTACACCACGATCTCTTCCTGACGCAGTGCCTTGTAAGTAAAGGTCACAACCGCTCCGAGCACGCCGTTTGGACGCTGGTAAGGTCCGTACGGATTGGCGAGACGGATCACACGGTAATCAAGTCCGTGCAGATAATGATACAGATACAAAAGCTTCTCGATCGTAATCTTCTGAATGCCGTAGGAGCTGATCGGATATGTCGGTGTATTCTCGTTGAGCGGACACTGCTGCTCCTTGCCGTACACGGTTCCACCGGAGGAAAGAAAGATCACCCTTCCCACGCCCACACGGACACAGCTCTCCAGAAATCTTGATGTGGCAACTATATTTGCCTCAAGCTCATGCGAAATTCCTTTGTTGGATGTGCTTGGATTCGTGGTACTCACCAGATGATAGACCACATCCATCCCCGCCAGCAGGCGGTCAAAATCCTGCTCCACCGGAAACTCCGACACGGCAAAATGCACGTCCGGCAGCTCCATCTGCTTTAACGGTGCAAAGAACTCTTCTCTGGCGTCGATCACGGTAATATCGTGTCCGCCCTGCTGTGCAAGGGCTCTGGTCAGGTTCACGCCGATGAAACCGGCTCCTCCAAATAACGCAATCTTCATACTAATCCCTACATTCCTTTCTTCGGCAGCTCATCAAGATGCTCTGCAAAATACCGGTTATCCTTCGAAAAGATATCGCGGTGTTCCTTTACAAACGCCCCGTCAATCTTTGAAAAATCAATGGAAAGCAGCTTATCCCGCAGCTCCTGTTCAAAACGGTATCCCATCACTTTCGCCGGAACTCCTGCCACAATCGCATACGGCGGCACATCCTTCGTAACGATCGCACCGGCTGCCACCACAGCGCCCTGATGAATGTGTACTCCCGAAAGCACCATCGCGCCACAGCCGATCCACACATCATCGTCCACCCGGATATCTCCCTTGGACTGTGCATCTATGCCGTCTCTTGTGATCAGCTCCTGCACCGGATACGTCAGCAGATGATCCATCGGATGCTCGGCACTTAGTATGAACTTCACACCGTTTGCGATGGAGCAGAAGCTTCCGATCCGAAGCATAACATCTCTTCTCGTCATTTCAATGTCAATCGGTCCGTATGTGTACCTGCCGACACTGACACAATCTATATCATAAACGTTTGTGCATCTCGCTCCGTTCTCCCTGTTACGGAAACGCCAGACGATCTTTCGTTTGAATACGAGATAGACAAACTCCAAAAATCCTTTCATGTAACGCTCTCCCTTCACCGGATCAACTTATAATAAACCTTTGCCGCCTGTAAAATATTCTGCATCCGGAACTTTAACACACGCTTCGGATCACCGATGCTTTTCGTCGCTCTGCCGTGATTGTGAAGCACCTGGATCCGCGGCTGAAACACAATATCCACGCCGTGCTTTGCACACCACCAGCTTAATATATATTCCTCATAATAAAAATGGGTCTCAGGATCAAAGATCACGTCCTTGCGCTCCATCAGCCTCTCGGAAATGATCAGACACGCCCCCATCGGCACGACATCCGTGCGATAGGAAAGATCAACCGCCGCTGCCACCGTCTCCTTCATATTCTTTCCGAAAAGCGCATAAAACAACGGATAGATCCACAGCGCAACCGTATTCAGCACGATCGTCTTTCGCACGCCCGACACCGGAAGCACCAGTCTTTCATCGATCGGACTCTGATGGATCTTTAGAGTCGTGTGGAAGATATCGGGACTTAACACGCCAAAGCCGCTCGCCTCATATTCCTCCCGCACCTTACGGATGAATTCCTTGTCCTCAAACAACAGATCATTGTTCGCAAACACAACAAATTCGCAGTCCCAGTGCTGTTTCGCATAGGCATATGCTTTGTTGTTACCTGCCGAAAAGCCCTCATTGCTTTCATTGTGCAGGATATGCACCTGCGGATTGTCTCCATAGGTCTGTTTAAGACCCGCCAGGGAATCGTTGACGGATGCATTGTCCATCACCACGATCTGTGTCTGCTCACTCTGCTCCAGCGCAAGGATCGAATCGACACACGCCTTCGTTTCCTCAAAGCAGTTATAATGAAGCACGATAAATGTAAAATATTGTTCTTTCTCCATATTCCTGATCAAATCCTCTCAAGACTCATTATTACACGGCACTAACGAAGCAGTGAGATCACCTGGAACATCAGACGTTCCAGATGCAGCCTGCTAAGAAACATTGTCACGCCGACGCCCATGCGGATCTTTAATGTCTGTCCCTTCGGCTTTCGGAGTCCGACATAAGGATTGTGCCGGTAATCCGGAAATCTCCGCTCTCTGTCCTGCCGGAAATATTCGTATTTGTCCTTCATGCGTGCCGGTCCACAGCCATGTCCATAAGTGATCAGCGCATTGATCATATTCGCAAGATAATCATACTCGATATGGCGGCGCTTCTCCTCCGAAATCTTCGTCAGATCGCAGCGCTTCATCAGCAGATCAAACATATCCGTTACCGTACGCTCAAAATTCAGCTGATAATTCATTCTGCCCGTCGTCGAATTGCGGTTCAGATAATAATAGTAGCCGGCATACGGGATCACTTTATAATGCTCACAGTGATAATACACGCGCAGGCTGAAATAAACATCCTCGCCCTGCCGCTTATCGGAAAAGTCGATCGCATTCTCCACCAGAAAGCTCCGGCGAAACAGCTTGCCCCACGCCACGGTATACGTCAGAATGCTCCAGTCCGAATCAGAGACAAGACATTCCTGAAACTTTCCCTCCACATCACGGATATAGCCGCCGATCACAAAATCAAAATCCCCCTTCTCCATCTCGGTCAGGTAGGTTTCCATGTAATCGCTTTTGATGTAATCGTCGCTGTCCACAAAGCAGATATACTCTCCCTTTGCCTCAAGGATCGCTCTGGCACGGCTCCTTCCCTGCCCCATATTCTCCTCATTCTGCAGAATACGAAGCTTGTCCGGATACTTTTCCCGGTACTCCTCAAGGATCGCCAGGCTGCCATCCGGCGAACAGTCGTTGACACATATGATCTCATAGTCCGTTATCGTCTGGGAAAGCAGACTGTCCAGACATCGCCTGAGATATTTTTCCACATTATAAACCGGTACGATACAACTCACCTTTGGCATAATAATCTGACATTCCTTTCTCTGCCTGCACTCAAATGCCTGCAGGCACAAACTCTCAGAGATTATTCTCTAGTAATATTTCGCTGCTCCGGAATAAAACTTCATAAGCAGCTTTGCGATCCACTTCGGCCAGAAACGGCAGAAAATCTCATACTCATCATCGTATCTGGCATTCGTTGTCTTAAGCAGCTTCGCGGTCTGGTTTAAGTCGTTCATCCGATGGTATAAAAGGACATCCTTCACATATACAAAGGTCCCCTTCTGTCTGGATAAACGCTCCCACAGATCCCAGTCCATAGATGCCTTGTACTTCTCCAAAAATACCGGCTCCGGCATCTTGTCCTTCACGCACACAACCGTCGGATGCGTGATCGGATTGCCGAGAAGCTGGATCCCTCGCTTGCCGATCCATGTGCCCTGCCATGCATGAACAAGAGACGGCCACAGAAGCATCCGCTTGATCCGCACCATCGTGGACGGCTTCTTGTCAACCTCATCGTTGTGCATCTCCAGATAATTGGTAAATGCGATGATCGGATCCTTCGCATGATTCAGTGCATCAAGCACCTTTTCGAGGAATGCCGGTGCCAGGATCTCGTCCTGATGCATCAGCATCATAAGCGGTGTCTCAGGCAGTGCCATCGCAAAATTGTAGTCCTTGATCTGTCCGCCGTCCCGATTGACACAGACCGGAATATCGTAGCGGTCCGCGATCCCCTGAATGAAATCATTCGGCGTGGAGGTCGAGATCAGGATCTTTGCGGAAATCGTCTGCTCCTTTACGGAACGGATGGCCTCCTCCAGATACTCGCACTCCTGATAAGCGCAGACAACAAAGGTAAAATCATCCGCGGTGTAGTTATTGTACTGTTTCATGCTTATTTCGCTCCATTTCCCATGATTGCTTCAATCTTCGCTGCGTCTCCCCAGATGCCCGGAGAGTCATATGGTCTGTCCGGAAAAGCACCGTACTCCAGCCTGATATTCATGTTCTTTTCCTTGATATAGGACTCGATCTTATCCGCAAGGGACATCGGCTTGCCGGTGCATACATTGATAATGCCGTCAACCTCGCCCTGAATACTCGCTTTCATGATCATCTGCGCGAGATCATCCACATGGATGAAATCGTAGAGATTCTTGCCGGTCGTAAACGGAAATGTCGTTTTGCCGTCCTCTGCCGCCTGATACAGCTTTGCAAAAATAGAGCTTCCTCTGGCGTCATCGCCGTAAATATAATAGGCTCTGAGCCAGTGCAGATGCACATCCTTGTTCTGTGTGTACAGAAGAAGCTGCTGTCTGAGCGCATTCTTGGCAATGCCGTACATCGACATCGGATTGCACGGTGTATTCTCATCCACAGCACCCTCCCAGTAGCCGACCTCATGCATGCTTCCCATAACGGTCAGATACTTCAGACCGCCATCGATCATATGATTCAGAAATGTCACATGAGAGGACAGATCCTTCATGTGTGCCTCCGAATTATGCACAAAGCCATCGCGCCATGCCATATGCACAAGCACGTCCGGACTGCCGCACTGCTCATAGATATCTTTCTCCCCGTTAAAGATCTCCACGTCAATCCTCTTTGCCCGCTCGTCAACTCCCTTGTACGAAAAATCAGACACATATACATCATGCCCTGCGTTGCAGAATGCCTTGACCACATGATGACCAATATATCCTGCTGCTCCGGTAATCAATATCTTCATCGGATAACCCCCTTTATTTCTCCGTTGTATAATGTAATACAACGCCAACTGCTGTTGCGATCACTAACGCCAGTCCCATATGCAGATAAACATTCATCTGTCCACCGAACAGATGGATCAGAAGCTGCTGGATCGGGAAGGCACATAGATAGATCGTATATGAAAAACGTCCCCCAAAGGCAAGTCTGCTGCCACACTGTCTCGCCATAAATGCCGGATAAAGAAGCACATACGGATAAAAGATCCAGACAGCCGCCGTCGACCAGGACAGCGCAAAGCATACTGCCATGCCCACCAGTGAGAGCACAAACAAACGCCAGTCCACCGGAACGCGGTCCCGGTATACATATAAAACATGTCCCAGTAAGAAGAAATAGATCGGACGGAAGGCAGATATCAGCAAACCAATCCCAAGCATCGTGCAGATCCGGTAACCTGCCACTGCACACACCAGATAAAGTGCCATCACACCTATGATCCGTTTCTTTTTGAGAAGACCAAGCTTATATACAATAAAACATGCCACATAGCACGCCACCTCCACCGGAAGCGTCCACAGTGCCCCATTGACTGCACTGCCGTAAACGTTATGTTCAAATACACCCGGCAGCCCATGCTGAAGCACGAAGACTGCATTGAGCAGATAACGCCACGTTATAGAATTTGAAACATATGCCCCAGGCGACAATGTTGTGATAAATGCACCCATGATGACGGATAATACAACAACCGCTGCGAGAGGTGGCCAGACACGGCGAAATCTTGCCTTGAAAAACTTTCCGGCTGTCTGCACTCTCTCCACGCTCTTGGCAATAAAAAGACCACTTGCCAGGAAAAAAAGGCTGACTGCCATGGTTCCGAAATCGAGCTGTCCGCCCGTGATCACCTTGATCCACTCTCCATTGGAAACATTCAGGTCAAAGGAATGGTGTACAATGACGAGCCATGCGGCCAAAAACTTCATCAGATCCAGATTATTGCTTTTGTGGCTCATCTGGTCTTCCAGATAAAGCCGTTTTGTTTTCTTGTTCTCTGCTGCCATGGTTGATCTCCTATTTTGATGCATCGGTTGCCGCATATGACGCATACACACCGGATACGCTGTTTCTGTCAAGACATTCAAACTGATCAAAGAAATCTTTGTAATCTTTGTACAAGCCTGAACCATACACTATAACGAAATACGGCACCTTCTGCTGGGCAAGATTTAAAAACACATCATCCTTGTTGTTGCTCCAGGTGTAATACTCTGCGGAATTTTTCCCTGTGATTCCTTCATACCAGTAGCAGGTGCTATAGGACTCGAGTTCAAGCATGATTGGCACCGTATCCTTCTTCGGCAGTTTTTTCATCACATACTGACAGGTATCCATAAATTCTTTGGCACACTGGTTATGCGATGCCTGAAAAAGCGTCGTATTGTACTTGTACACGTCCATCTGTGCTGTTGTTTCGGGAAAAATATGCACAGACCAGAATACGAAAAATCCCGCCGCAACGACAACCGCATATCCGCACACAACCTGCCATTTCCACTTCAAAATATGCAGCATTCCCTTGAACGCATCCACATAAAGTGCAAACCAGAGTACATTGAAATACTTACTGTAATAATAGTATCCAATTCTGCCACGCAAATATAACACAGTAAGCACACCGACCACAAGAAGGGCACCAATACTGAAAAGCATTGTCTCATCCATTCTCTTCCGGCGGATGGAACAAATAACCTCCACCACGAACGGAATCAGCAGCCAGATGAAATGAACATATGCTTCCTGATAAGCTCCTCCGACAATGCTCATAACACTTCCAACAGAGAGCGACTGTGCCGCAAGGAACTGGAAATAACAATAATATACCGCCAGTGCTGTCGGCAGAAGGAAAATGCCAAAACACATTTTCAGCCATGCAAGATCCAGCTTATGCTTTGTAACCAGCCAATGATATGTCAGATATAATGCCAGCATCACAAACACATACGGTCCAAAAAGCATGTAGCACATCGTTATGGCATTACATAACAGCATCATGCTTACGATCGTAAACCCATAAGATATCTTCTCCTCCCGGTACTTTTTCAACAGAAGATAAACGGCACCGATCAGCATTACTCCCATGCCCCAGTACAGAAATGTGTACAGATAACCAAGCATTGGATAGCCAAGCAGATACATGATCGTAAATACAACGGCTGCAACGGTTGCTTTCACATCATCCACATATTCTCTGAGGATTGCCACAAACATCCAGATCTCCAGCACAAAATACAGCCAGTCCATCAGAACATACACACGAACTGCATTGATCTCTCCGATAAACGGAATCACACAGCGGATCGCCATTGCATTCCAAAGCTCAGAAAAATACATGGTCGGAAGTGCTTCATCCCGCACAACGAACATTGCATTCTTAAAATGAACAGCTGCGTCACTGTTACAAAAAACAGGATCTAACCGGAATCCCTTAAACCAAAAAAGAAATATAATACCCGCCACAAATAAAATCACCGCATAGCAGATATCGTATTTTTTCCATTCATAGCTCTGTTTCTTCTGCTTTGTCTTAAAGCAGATTCCCCACGCGGTGAGTCCCATCACAAGATTGATCGCAGACACGGTCCACAGATTGACCGGAGCATGAAATGCATTGATAATACCAGCCACAAGTGCCTGTCCGCTCGCTTCAAGAAGAAGCGTCAGTAGAATCCATGTGACACCGTTTAATTTACGGTTTCCTTTCGGAAGTACAAACATCCGGTAATATGCAAATCCAAAGGTGATCACATAAATGACTGCTGCTATTTTATCGAGCATATATTTTTAATCCTCTCTTTCTTCTGATGAAAGCTTCTGATAGTTGTCATACATATCCTTGCGGAGAATTGCAATCTCCTGGGACAGCTTTTTCACGCGGTCGCTTAAGCTGCTGATCATCATGGACATCGAAAATACAAGGATCACAATAAAACAAAATCCAAAGAAAAACAGCATATTGATCGGAAGTGTAATTCCAAGAAAACCTGCCAGCATAGACAGCAGCTTTGGGCTTACAGTCAGGACCAATATACAAAATATAATAAGCAGCCAACCCAGTCCAAACCGGTAATCCAGTTTCTTTTTGCGCAGCTGATTTACAATGTATAACACAGCCAGCACAATAAATATAATCACCATAATCTGTAATCGTAATGTCATAATAAATTCCTCACTATTTCTTCATTCGCGCGATCAGAATTGCGAAACTTACTTTGATCATATAGTATACACTGTTTCGCAGGGAAATGGAAGAAACCCCCTCCTCCCGCTCATTCATGATAACAGGAACTTCCTTTACCTTATAATTCTCTGACAAGATCGTAACGACACTCTCCGGCTCCGGATAATCCTTTGGATATTCGTTGGTAAACTTCTCTAACAGCTTCCGGTTGACCATACGCATTCCTGAAGTCGGATCTGTGATCGTCTTGCCGGTCAGAAGGCGGATCAGCATCGTGAAATATCGGATCCCGACTCTGCGCAGCCCGGAAGACTGAAAGCCCTCCTTCTCGATAAAACGCGATCCGATCACCATATCTGCACCGGATTTCTCCAGAACCTTTGCCATATCCTCAAGATGTGCCGCACTGTGCTGACCGTCCCCGTCAAACTGAACTGCAAGGTCATACCCATGATAAAAAGCATACCGATATCCCGTCTGAACAGCTCCACCGATTCCCAGATTGACCGGCAGATTCAGATAATGAAACCCGTGATGTCTGCACATTTCCAGCGTATTATCCGTGGAACAGTCATTGATGATCACATAATCAAACCCCGGTGCATTCTCTGTAATATCATTGATGGTCTTTTCCAGATTTCCTTCCTCATTATAGGCAGGGATGATAACAAGTTTTTTCATTTTATTTCCTCAATCATTTCCTTTGTTATTTATTTCCTTCTGATAACGCAAGGGACAAAAAAGCCTTCTGACCCCTGCATTATATTATACAAACGCAGACATCATCGCTCCGGCAAGAATCATGGTCACACCGAACACGCCGGCATCAATCCACGGCTTTACCTTGTCAGGCTGCGGGATCACAGCAAACCGGATCCTTGATATCACAATCATAAGAGGGAACAATACCGGCATCAGATATCTGCCGCTGCAGCCATAGACTGTGCCGCATCCGACCGGTGTAAACATAACGTACATTGCCGTTGCCACACACCACACGGCGATCAGCACAAGCGGGATCACCGCGATCTTAACAAAGCAGTTGATCCGTTTGTTTTCTTCTTTATTACGGTCAACAAACGCAACGATCAGAAGCCAGATCATTACGACTGTTCCGAGCCATTCCTTTCGTGTAATATACGCGGTATCAGCAAGATCCAGCTGAATATTTTTCACTGAAAGATAATCCTTTAAGAAATTGAAGATCACAATACAATACTGTTTAAAATTGGAAGTAATGTACTGGATCTGTCCCGGTGCACTGACCTCGGTGCCGCCACGCATATCTCCTCCTCCCAGAAAACCACCGAAGATCAACAAAGCAAATCCGGCTGCCGCTAATCCGACCATCGAAAGGAAGAAAATATGATAGCCGTTCCAAAAACGTTTGGAGGCAAATTTCGTGCGCGGCAGAAAAGCTGCCAGTCCCAACAGTGGGACATATACCGGCTTCACAATTCCACCTAACAGAAATGCACCGAATATGATCAGGATATCCTTCATGCGAATCGACTTGTCCGGTGTCTGATATTCTCCCATCAGATACGCGATTGCATAGATCGTAAAGCCCACCAGCCAGTAATCGTAATTGTAATTGGAAACTTCAAACAGGCAGATTGGGATCAGCGAACATGCTGCCATCACAAGCTTGCCTGATTTGAGATGACGCATTCCCAGATACACCAGCAGAAAGAAAAACCATGCACTCGCCATTCTTCCAAGTACGAGATATACTGACGCCGGAATACCAAGACCTCTCGCAATAAAAATGGTCAGAGCCATCGGTGTATAAACGACTGCCCCCTTACTCATACCATAGTCTGTCAAAACAGAGGTCTGTCGATCCTGCTTATCATTGAGAATCCGGCTCATCTCTTTGCGGTTGCTCTCTCCGTAGCTCTTTAACTGACGGCTGAAGCAGCTCTGCCAGAAATCCTGTTCATTTAAGGTAATCTCCTTGGAATCCATATGGGATACGACTGCCGTTCCCTGGAAATGAATCTGGTCATCCCAAGACAAATTCAGATGAAGCGGCAGGCTGAGCGCCAGAACCATACTCATCATCAACGTACATGCGATATAAAGCGTCTCAAACTTCATGTGTCTGCGCAGGGCATATGCCAGCACAAGCAGAGTGATCAGTCCGATCATGCTTCCAAATAATATATTGGTATAGGTCATACTCCACGCACTTTTCAGGCAGACCGGACGAAGCACTGCCCATATCACATTGCCCGCAGCCATTGCCGCAACAAAGACTCCGACCCGCTTCAGATAACGGATGCCATTCTTATGCAGCGTCTCCGGCAATCCTTTCACCGAAGCAATCATTCCGTCAATCCACGTATCCACTCTCTGTGTGCGTGCCAGCACAACTGCGAGAACCACAAGTACGATCCACCCCATCAGAACTAATTTGATCAGTCTCTGTTGCGACGCATTATCATCATTTTCATATAAAGTCTCGGCCGTGGCATTGTTATAGTCAAACATGCCCTCGATGGTCACCCACACCTGATCCACCTGCTCATTGCCGGTTACGATCGTACAGCTTGCCTCGGATGCCGGAATCACAGAATCAACCGTGCGAACCAGATTTCCTTCAAAGTACAGCTTTGCCTGAACTGCGGTATCTGCCTGCACACCACTATTTAGATAAATGGCATATGCGCGCGAAAACTGCTCCGGCGTCGAGAATTTCATGATGTGTTCCTCTCCCTCAACCGGTGCATAAACGGAGCCGTTGATGGTATAACCCACTGTCTCATCAAGATTCATATACTCCGATACCACAGTATTCCGATAAATATTCATGGAATTGTAACCCACAAACGTCAGAATACTTGCGATGAGTATCAGAATAACTGCGTTTCTCCCCATGTGCAGCTTCTTCCCTGACACCTTTCCCGCTGGTGTTTTCTTTTTCTGTACATTCCCCTTTTGTACATGTTTCTTTGCCATAATAACCATGCCTTCCTGTCTCCCGCCGACACCGGCTGCAGACATGCTCTGTAAACTACTCGATTACCTGAACCAATTCGTCCATCAGCTCATCCCAGCCGTCTGCGCCCTCAAAATAAGCGCCCTCCGTGACCGGTTTGTTGTTCAGATCCTTCCGGCTGCAAAGCTGTTCCAGCGTCTTTGCCACTGTTGCTGCAGAACAGTTATCCAGAGAGATCATATTATCATTAAAACCACTGAGATCTTTATTGTCGTACTTGTTGGTGATCACCTTCATACCAAAGGAAGACATCTCAAGTGGCGGGTAACTCGGATGCGGAGATACCATCAAGGAAATACCGATCTTGGATTCAAGCATAACCCTGGCATATTCCTGCAAAGATACCTTGCCGATCGACTTGACCTTCATTCCATTGACCAATTCGATCTCATCGAAGCTCTCGCCCGCAGATAATATCGTCCACTCGCCTGCCTTCTCATACTTTGCAGCCCATTCGTTTAAAGATGCAATGATCAGCTCAAATGCATTCCGGACGGTTCCCGGTCTGCCATATAATAAAATCTGATTTTTTCTTGTATATTTGTCTTTGCCGACAATCAGCTCCTGCTTTAATGCATCGTTGAGCACCGGCTCAAAGTAAAATTCATTGGCAAACTGATAGCCCTTTCCCTTCATGAACTCATAGAGCAGTCCGGAGTTAAAGATACCGATCGTCGGAACATCGGACTTATAGGTACTGTCTGCCATCAGATATCTGGAAGACCATGCGTAAAAGCCCGGCTCATAATCCTGAATAAAATAAATCAGTTTGTGAAGCGGCGTCCGGTATGTCTCCTGCTGCCAGTGCATCACCGGAATGATCGTATATGCAGTCCACCATCCGGTTGCCATAAAGATATCTCCCTTTCCAACAGGGATCGTCTGACCATAACGATTAGCAAAGGAAATAATCTGATTCGGCGTTGTGACATCATCCTTGTCAGACAGCACTACCGTATATCCTTCCATATCGACCATCGCATCTTCCTTAAGTTCCGCATCAAGTGTGATCACACGCAAATCCACACCCAGCTTTGCTCCAAGCTTCTTATAGAACTTCAGCGCTGTTGCAATACCTCCAAATACATGCTCCACGTTGAGCGACGGGACAAGCAGATTAAGACGTGTCTTGTCATAACCATCCAGTCTGCGCGGTGTGATCGGCTGAACCTCAACCACATTGTAATCTGTGCTTGTATGATTGACTGCCGCTCTCAGCTTTGCGTATGCAGCAGACGCCAGTCTGTTTCTCTTTAATTGCTGCTTGATCTTCTGATAATCCATTTTCTCCCTGCTTTCTCTTGGTACTACTCGTTTCGAATCAAGATTGATGTTATAATACGGATCTCCTCCCTCGCGGAAAGGTGTATAACAATTATAGGACATCTTAAAATCAATCTCCGGTATATATGAATCACGGCTCTTTGATTCCAGATGATACAATCTTGCATACGGTGTATAAAGATTGTTAAAGCCCTTTGCATATGCGCGGATACAAAGCTCAACATCACTGCCGCAAATGACAAAACGCTCATCAAAGCTTCCAATCTGTTCGATCGTCTTACGCGAAACTGCCATACATGCCCCCGTCACCGCAGTAACATTACGGCTGACAAGTGGAGAAACAAACGGAGTTCCCGTATGGGATACCTTTGTCCCCTTATAAACATGATCTGCCCATCCGCCCATGCCGACAATAATTCCGGCATGCTGTATCGTATCATCTTCATACAGCAGAAGCGGTCCAACCACACCGACATCCTCACGAAGTGCATTGCTGCACAGCGTCTCGATCCAGTCCGGCGATATGATCTCAATATCATTATTTAGGAAAATATAAACATCTCCCTGTGCAAACTGCATTCCGTAATTGTTCAGCTTTGACCAGTTAAACTCAAAGTCTGCCTTGATGACACGGACATGACTGTCTGTTTTCTGGATCTTTTCAAACCATGCAAAGGTTCCCGGCTCCTCCGAGCGGTTGTCCAGAATAATGATCTCATAATTCTTATAAGTGCTCTTCTCGGCAATACTGCGCAGACACTGATCCGTCAACTCCCATTTGTCCTTCATCGGAATGATAATGGAAACCTTCGGCTCTGTCTGCATCGTATGAAATACGCTGTGATATACAAACGGATACTCCGTTTCGACCGCCTCCGCAGTCTCCCCATACCTCCGGTGCAGATGTGCGTTCAACGCTTTCAGCCCCGCCACATGTGCGTACGGCTTTGCATCCGCATTGCTCGCCGTTGACTCCTCGGACTCTCTCCATGAGTAGAGAACAAACGGAATATGACGGATATTCTCCGTAATCTCCGAGAAACGAAGCATCAAGTCATAGTCCTGTGCGCCGTCCATCTCTGCATCAAAACCGCCAATCTGATCATATAAAGACCGGCGGAAACAGAATGCATGACAGGTATACATCTGACTGTACAACAAGTCTCTTGACCAGTCCGGCTTGTATAAAGGCATCACATGCTTACCGCGTGCATTCAGATGATCCTCGTCCGTATAATAGACATCCGCATTCGAGCAGTGAATCGCATCTGCCATCATATACAACGCCTTCGGCAGAAGAACATCATCGTGGTCACACAGCACAATAAACTCTCCGGACGCCTTCTGAATCCCGTAATCCGTATTCTTGGAAATTCCCTGATTCTTCTCTACCGGAATATAGCGGATCCGCTCATCCTCCCGGCTGTACTCCTCACAAACCGCCCGGATCGCATCCTTATCCCTATCGCTGGCATCGATCAGACACAGCTCCCAGTTGCTGTATACCTGATCCTTAACACCCTGTATCAGCTCCCGCAGAAACGAAATCTGCGTGTTATACATCGGAACGACAATACTGAACCGGATATCCTCTGTGATCTCTTCCAGCTCCATCTTGCGCATCGCCCGCGGCTTCGACCAGAACAGCAGATCATACACCGCACCCATTCCATGATGTCTGGCAATATATATGATCTCGCATGGTACCTGAATAAACGGAATCTTTCGTTTTATTTTTTTAATGGATTCTATTACATTACCGGTTCCCATCGGATTCCTCTCTTTCCTGTTGCTTCCGTACTAATTCTCCTCTGTTGTCAGTTTCTCAACATCCCATTCATGTTCTAAATATATCATTCCTTCAGAGAAATACTCATTTGCCACCGAAAACGCCTTACAGCCATTACGGTAATCCAGATTGACAATCCCGTCACTGTTAAAGATTCCCACATCAATGACATAATCTCCACTCATCAATGCAAGCTTTGGAATCCTGTAGCGCATCTGGTATCTCCCCGCCTGCTGCGGCAACGGATACTTGTCAAGATTCGTATTCGGCCCGAAAACATAGATTTTACGGTCACTGCTGTAGATCGCAACGCCGATCTGCAGATCCTTCATCTCTTGATACACATCATAAACCACATCAACCTCGAGCGGTTCAAACGACTGAAAAAGCTTCTTGTTGAGCGTGACTCTCTGGATCGCTGCCAGGCAGGTCACATCCTCCGGTGTCCGAAACGGCTTGAGTTCATCGGAATTCGACTGCTCCTCACCCGGAAGCTCTCCATATTTGGTAAAGTTATCATACAGATCCACGATCCGACTTGCTTCGCCGTCCTCGATCACTGCCCCATCCTTGATCCAGATGGAACGCGTGCAGAAACGCTTGATCTGCTCCACCGCATGCGTCACAAACAAAATCGTCGTTCCCTGATCACGAAGCTGTGTCATCTTGTCGATACATTTCATCTGAAAACGGGTATCCCCCACAGACAATGCCTCATCAACGATCAGAATATCCGGCTCCACATTGATAGATACCGCAAACGCCAGTCTTGCAAACATACCGCTGGAGTATGATTTCACCGGCTGATAGATAAACTCTCCAATATCGGCAAATTCAATGATCTGGGGCACTCTCTTTTCCATTTCGCTTTTCTTGTACCCCATCATCGTTCCATTCAAATATATATTCTCAATGCCGGTATATTCCGGATTAAAGCCTGCGCCAAGCTCCAGAAGTGCGGCAATCTTACCATAACTTTGAATCTCACCTTCTGTCGGTGCGACCACGCCGGTGATCAGCTTTAACAGCGTTGATTTACCGGAACCGTTTGTTCCGACAATTCCTACAGACTCCCCCGGTTTGATCTGCAAATTGATGTCCCGCAGGGCGTAATGATCTCTGGAATACTTCTTCTTCGAAAATGTCTCCTTGATCCTGTCTGTATTCTTCTCATAAAGATGGTAAACCTTTGTTAAATTGGTTATATTTATAGTACCTTTTTCGTAGTCGGCAGCCATAATTCCCCTCATTTCTATAACACATCCGCAAAATGCGACTTCAACTTACTGAACACAGACGTACCTGCCAAAAAGATCAGTATCGTCAATCCCCAGAAATAACAGCTCCACAGCGGACGTTCCCAAAACCAGCAGCCATTAAACATAGCATCTCTGTATGTCTGGACAATATAAAAGACCGGATTGAGTCTCATCAGAGATGCCAGCCACGGATACTTGTCCAACATCGAAATATTCCACATGATCGGTGTCAACCACATCAACACCTGCAGTGCCACCCCCAGAAAATGGGATAAATCCCGCACAAATACGACCACTGCAGATGTCAGATAACTCAGTCCCCATGTCAACACCATAATACAGACGAGACTGTAAATGAGCTGCAGCATGTGCAGTGTCAATCCAAACCCGTTGAGCATAAAAAGTATCACGACAAACACGGTAAAAAAGATATTTACCATAAATGATGACACAATTTTGATTGCTGGAAGAATCTCAATATCAAACACAACCTTTTTGACCAGAAAGCTGTATTCCATCAGGCTGTTCGTGGCACCGTTCCATGCATCGGAAAAGAAAAACCACGGAACAAGTCCTGCCGTAAGCCACAGCACAAACGGATAGTCTCCCACCGGCTGTGAACGAAATCCGATCTGAAAGACAAACCAGTACAATAAGATCGTGACAATATGTGAAACAAATGCCCATGCAATGCCAAAATAGGATCCTGCGTATTTGGTCCTGAAATCATTTTTGGCAAGCTTCACGATCATTTCCCGGTTGCGAATGCTCTTCCCAATCATATGAATCGGTGCCGGCATTTTTTTATCTATAGACATCATCGATGTACTCCATTCTATTTCATGCAAAATGTTATGATTCATTTCCGGAAATCCCTGTATTCCCAGAATGCATACCTTTTTAAATTATAATACAATTCGATTGTTATTGCAAATACTCGATCTCTACCAGCCGCAGCCCTCTTGCCGGAGCGGTCGGTCCTGCTTTTGCCCGGTCTTTCGCGGCAATAATACCGGCAACCTCCTCGGGTTTTATATGACCTCTGCCAACTTCTACCAGAGTACCGGCAATGATCCGCACCATGTTATATAAGAAGCCGTTGCCTTTGACGCGGATCGTCAGGAGTTGATCGGCTGATCCGGCGTTTGCCCCGCCAGCCGCCGGGATGGCTGTTTCTCCTGATTCAGGCTGCGTCTGTTGCACCTGTTCATCGCTCTTTCCGGCAGCTGCGTTGAGCATTTCTCCGGATGCAGACTGCGCCTGTTGCACCTGTTCACCGCGCTTTCCGTCAGCTGCGTTGACTGCTTCGCCGGATGCCGGCGGAACCGGTGTTCCTGCCTCCGTCAGCGGGCGGCATTCTACCTCAAGGCTGTAGATCGTCCGAACGGTTGTCTGCACCTGTGCTCCCGCCGTGCAGAAGGACGCAAAATCATGTTCTCCCAGAAATGCCTGACACGCCCGGCGCATTGCCTTGATATTCAGCGTTCCATACAGGAAATATGCGGTGTTACGGTATGCCGGCAGCGGAAATGTCCGGTTTAAGATATCGTATTCATAGGTCTTGCGGCAGTCACAGTGACGCGGATGAAAGTCATCCGCCACCTGCTTGGAGGACTGGATCACGATATCCTCCGGCAGTCTCTGGTTCAGCGCATACGAAAACTTCTCCGCCGGGATCCTCGATGTCGTATCAAACACGGCAACATTGCCAAGCGCATGCACGCCGGCATCCGTCCGGCTTGCCCCGGTCACAACAATCTCTTCGCCGGTCAGCGCACACAACGCACGGTTTAATTCTCCCTCGATCGTTGCCGCATTGGGCTGAAGCTGCCAGCCGTGGTAATTCGTTCCATCGTAAGCGACCCGCAGAAGTATTCTACGGGTCATTTTTGTCTGTGTGGTCATTTTCTGATTCATAGCTTCTATCCTGTTCCATCTAATAATCATTTATAGTGCCAATAAAATCTCAGAGCGGATCTTTCCCAGAAATCCCAATATAATCCCGTCAAAGATTGTCAGATTGCAACTGTCCTTGTCACAAGGATCAGTACAATAACGTACAGCACAAGCACTGCGTATCCCTTGTAATCTCTCGGATTATATTTTAACGGCTTCATCTTGGTACGTCCGGCACCGCCGTTGTAGCAGCGGGCATCCATCGCATAGGCCAGCTCATTGGCACGCCTTGTCGCCGAGATGAATAACGGCACCAGCAGCGGGATCATATTATGCAGACGGTGCATCAGATTGCCGGATTCAAAATCAGCGCCTCTGGACATCTGCGCCTTCATGATCTTGTCCGTCTCCTCGAGAAGGATCGGAATAAAACGCAGCGCAATGCTCATCATCATTGCGACCTCATGCACCGGTGCCCCAAAGCGTTTCAACGGTCCCAGCAGATGCTCCATGGCATCCGTAAGCTGATTCGGCGTTGTGGTCAGCGTCAGCATGGAGGATCCGATGATCAGAAGGATCAGACGAAGTGCCATAAAGATACATTTATAAATTCCCTCGCGGGTCAGATTCAGGATACCAAACTTCCAGATTGTCTCTCCCGGCGTCCACAAAAGATTCAGCGCCGCCGTAAAGATCAGCAGAAACAGAATCGGCTTTAGACCCTTGATCACATAGCGAAACGGCACCTTCGACAGGTGCAGCACCAGCACGAAAAACAAGCCTGCCACCAGAAAACCGATCACATAGCGGAAGCAGAAAAGCGAGATCAAATAGACCAGTACACCGACTACCTTCAGGCGCGGATCCAGTCTGTGGATCAGGGAACTGCCCTGATAATACTGTCCGATTGTAATGTCTCTGATCATGACTGCCTCCTCAAACTATCTGCAATACACTCTGCTGCCTGTTCGGGCGTGATGCCCTCTGTTCCTACTGCCATTCCTCTGTCCCGTAATTCGTACAGTATATTGGTTGACTGCGGAACATCCAAACCGATCTTGCGCAGCTCGTCCCGATACCGGAATACTTTCTGCGGTTCTCCGTCAAGCACAAGCTCTCCCTGATTCATCACAAGGATTCTTCCGGCATACCGTGCCACATCATCCATACTGTGAGAAACTAATATCACCGTAATGTTATTTTCCTCATGCAGCTTCTTTAAAAGCTCGAGAATCTCCGTGCGCCCTGCCGGATCAAGTCCCGCTGTCGGCTCATCCAGGATCAGCACTTCCGGCTGCATCGCAAGCACACCGGCGATCGCCACGCGGCGTTTCTGCCCACCGGATAATGCAAACGGCGCCACATCTAACAGATCATCACTGAGTCCGACCTGCTTTAATGCATCAAAGGAACGCTTCTCGACCTCCAGATTGGAAAGTCCCAGATTTCTCGGGCCAAACTCCACATCCTTGATCACGGACACCTCAAAAAGCTGGTGCTCCGGGTACTGAAAGACAAGTCCTACCTTCTGGCGGAGCTTGCGTCGTTCATAGCCATCCGCCTGAATGTCCTCATCGTTATAGTAGATCGTACCGGATGACGGCTTCTCCAATCCATTCAAAAGCTGGGTCAGCGTTGATTTACCGGAGCCGGTGTGACCCACGATCCCGATAAATTCCCTGTCATGAATCGCCAGATTGATATTTTTTAATGCCCATTTCTCCTGTCCGGAGCCTTCCCCATAGATGTAATTCACATTTTCCAGTCGAATCGACATGTTCATTCACCTTTTATCCTTTCCATGCACAGTGATCCGTCCATGAACACACTCGTCCACTGACACTCCAGCGTCTACATAATAGATGTGTAGTCTCTCATGTCATTCACTGCATCGACACGCTCACATTGCTCCCGCAGTCTCATCGCAGCAACAATACAATCACATCACGCCTGCAGTCTCATCGCAGCAACAATACAATCACATCACACCTGCAGCTTCATCACCGCATCAACAAGCTCCCCGGCATCGAGAATGTCCTTCGGAAGCTCGATGCCCTTCTCTCTCAAATGCATCGCCACCCGGACAGCCTCCGGTACCGCAAGACGAAATTCTTCCAGCTCATCACTTCTGGCAAAAATATCACGCGGCATTCCTTCCATTACAACCTTTCCGGAATCCATCACATAAACATAATCCGCTCCGGTTACCTCTTCCATGTAATGTGTGATCAGAATGACCGTGATATTCTCCTCTTTATTGATGCGCGTGATCGTATCGATCACAGCCTTACGCCCACCGGGATCTAACATAGCTGTCGATTCATCCAGAATGATGCACTTCGGCTTCATCGCCAGGATTCCCGCAATGGCAACTCTCTGCTTCTGTCCACCGGAAAGCTTATTCGGCGAATTCAAGCGATACTCATACATGCCGACAGTCTTGAGCGCATCTGCAACACGCTCCCAGATCTCCTCCGTCGGAACACCGATATTTTCCGGTCCGAAGCCGACATCCTCCTCAACCACATTGGCGATGATCTGATTATCCGGATTCTGGAATACCATACCGACCGTCTTGCGGATGTCAAGATCCTTTGTATGATCTCCGCACTCCATTCCTCCGACATACAGCGTGCCCTCGGTCGGCGTCAGTAAAGCGTTCAGATGCTTTGCGAAGGTCGATTTACCGGAGCCGTTGGCTCCAAGCACCGCAATGAGATCCCCCTGCTTTACCTGCATAGAAACACCATCCAGCGCCCGGGTAATTCCGGTCACATTTCCCTCTTCATCGCGTCTGGAATATTCATGTACCAAATCCTTTGCGTCAATTATCGGCTGCATTGTTCTACCGCCTTTCCCGTATATACTATAAAAGGCGTGCACATATCATGCACGCCCTCTGTTTTCAAAAATTCAATTATACCAGCTCGATGAGTACCTGCATAGCAGCATCACCCTTACGCTGACCAATCTTTACGATACGGGTGTAACCACCATTACCGTTACGCTCCGCATACTTTGGTCCGAGCTCATCCAGTACGATGTTAGAAACATCAACTGTCTTTGTACCGCTCTTGCGACCCTGTGCATCTGCAGGAACCTCTGTGATCTTGTACAGAGTCTTCTGCATCTGACGTCTGGCATGAAGTCTTGAAGGCTGATCCTTCTTGATCTCCTTCTCAACATTGTCATAAACAGTTACTTTCTTACCGTCTACAACTTCTTTTACTCTCTTGCCGTCTTTATCCTTACGTGCTACCTTTGCAGTAACAGTTACGGTATCGAAATTATTGCACTCCTTGATTCCTAATGCAATGATTCCCTCTGCAATCTTGCGAATTTCCTTTGCCTTAGCCTCTGTAGTAATAATCTTTCCGTAGTAAAGCAGATCTGTTACCTGATTACGAAGCAACGCTTTTCTCTGGCTGGAAGTTCTTCCAAGTTTTCTATAGCCTGCCATTTGCTTACCTCCTAATTATCCTCTCCTAAATTCAGAGAAAGACCTAATTCGTTTAACTTTGCTAAAACCTCATCCAGTGACTTGCGTCCGAGGTTTCTTACTTTCATCATGTCCTCTGATGTACGGTTACACAGCTCTTCAACCGTGTTAATACCTGCTCTCTTCAAGCAGTTGTAAGAACGAACGGAAAGCTCCAGTTCGTCAATGTTCATCTCGAGAACCTTCTCTTTGTCATCTTCCTCAGATGGTGCAATGATTACTGCTTTCTTTGCATTCTCTGAAAGGTTGATGAATGAGTTCAAGTGAACGCTGAGCACCTTTGCTGCCAGACTTACGGCATCGCTTGGCTCAATTGTTCCGTTTGTGAATATCTCAAGGGTCAGCTTATCATAATCTGTAATCTGACCAACACGAGTATTTTCTATCTGAATATTTACTCTCTCTACCGGAGTGAAGATCGAGTCAATGGCGATCACGTTGATCGGCAGGTCATCTCTCTTGTTCTTATCAGAGCTGACATATCCACGTCCATTGACAATCGTCATCTCAATGTAGAGCTTGCAGTCAGGACCGCCACTCAGTGTAGCAATCACCTGATCAGGATTAACGATCTCGATATCGGAATCCACCTGAATGTCTGCTGCTGTAACTACGCCTTCGCCGGAAGCCTCGATATATGCTGTCTTAACTTCATCGGAGTCGCTGTTGTTTTTGATTGCTAAACTCTTGATGTTCATGATGATCTCTGTAACATCTTCTTTTACTCCAGGAATGGAGCTGAACTCATGAACGACGCCATCAATCTTAATATGACTAACAGCTGTACCCGGCAATGATGAAAGCATAATTCTTCTGAGAGAATTACCCAAAGTCGTACCGTATCCTCTTTCCAGAGGTTCTACAACAAAACGTCCATATTTCTTATCTTCTGAAATCTCAACAATCTCAATATTTGGTTCTTTAAAATCAAGCACTCCAGGACCCTCCTTTTGGGTTTATGCTCACATGCTATCCGGTTATTACTTAGAATATAACTCGACGATAAGCACTTCATTTACAGGAACATCAATCTGCTCTCTTGTAGGAATCTCTTTAACCGTACCAGTCAGAGTCTCATGATCAGCCTCAAGCCAATCCGGGATCAGTCTGCCTTCGGTAGTCTCCAGAACATCTTTATATCTCTGGTATCCCTTAACCTTTTCCTTGATCTCGATCTTATCGCCCGGCTTAACTGTGTAAGATGGAATGTTTACACACTTGCCGTTTACAAGTACATGCTTGTGTCCAACGATCTGACGAGCTTCTTTTCTGGTGCGTGCGTATCCCATACGGAATACTACGTTGTCCAGTCTCAGCTCAAGGAGAATCATAAGGTTCTCACCGGTTGTACCGTATTTTAACTTCTGTGCCTTTGCAAAATTGTTTCTGAACGGCTTCTCAAGTACACCGTAGATGAATTTTGCTTTCTGCTTCTCTTTTAACTGTAACGCATACTCACTTGGCTTTCTGCCAGCGCGAACATTTCTCTTAGACTTCTTATCAAGTCCCATGTATGCAGGCTCAATACCAAGAGCTCTACATCTCTTCAGTACAGGCGTCATATCTCTTGCCATTTCTATATCCTCCTAATCTGGTAATCATTGATTAAACACGACGACGCTTCGGTGGGCGGCATCCATTATGTGGTACAGGTGTTACGTCTCTGATGCTTGTTACATCGATACCGCATGCCTGCAGTGCACGAATTGCTGCCTCACGGCCTGAACCAGGTCCCTTAACCATAACGTCAACAGATGTCAAACCATGTGGCAGAGCTGCTTTTGCTGCTGTCTCTGCAGCCATCTGTGCTGCATATGGAGTTGACTTTTTGGATCCTCTGAATCCTAATCCGCCTGCGCTTGCCCAGGAAATAGCATTTCCTTCTGAATCTGTAAGCGTAACGATTGTATTATTAAAGGAAGACTGAATGTGTGCCTGTCCATGTCCGACATTCTTCTTGACACGCTTCTTTGTTGCCTTCTTTGTTGCTACTTTAGCCATTATCAAACCCTCCTAGTTAGATTTTGGTAGAGTGTCTAACTGTTCCTACCTAAATTACTTTTTCTTATTAGCGACAGTACGCTTAGGACCCTTGCGAGTTCTGGCATTTGTCTTTGTCTTCTGTCCACGAACCGGCAGACCCTTTCTATGACGAATACCTCTGTAACATCCGATCTCCTGAAGTCTCTTGATGTTCATTGCGATCTCTCTGCGAAGATCACCCTCTACTGTCTGTGTCTCGTCAATGACATCACGGATACGGGAAACTTCCTCGTCCGTAAGATCCTTGACACGTGTGTCAGGATTGACATTAGCTTCTGCCAAAATACGCTTTGAGCTGGTAAGTCCGATACCATAAATATAGGTAAGACCAACTTCTACACGTTTCTCTCTTGGTAAATCTACACCACTAATACGAGCCATGTGTACTTTACACCTCCGTTAATTTTCTATTTTACAATGAGTTTCGTGGCAGCCTCGCTGCCGGTCACATGGGAATCCCCATGCTTTCAGTGATTTCGATGAGGGAATAGATGGTTCCTTCATCTTCAGCCGCTTTAAATTGTAATCCCACTGCATAGACATTTTTCACTATGACAGCCCTATTGCTGTCCCTCGGGATCGCCTGCGAATTGACGATCGATCTACGCCGCAGTCATCATCTGCCGTGGCAGGACCATCCTGCTATGAAATGACACATAGCCGTGATGAGATGGGTAATCACTCCATCCACAATGTCACAGTGCGCATGTTATAAAACGCACTATAATTACAGAAAGCAAGTTCTATTTTAACAACAGAAAAGCCAAAGTGATATGCTTTGGTTTCCGTTCTCTCATTAGCCCTGTCTCTGTTTGTGTCTAGGATTCTCGCAGATTACTCTGACGCGCCCCTTTCTCTTGATGACCTTACATTTTTCGCAAATCGGTTTTACTGAAGATCTAACTTTCACAGCAATAACCTCCTTTCAGAAAAGTCCATTAA
>NZ_DBLXSO010000026.1:0-41313 GCF_057878315.1 Jutongia sp.
ATTAGCACAGTATTCCTGTGTGAATGTATGGAATGTGCCGGTCCATACCTATCTTGTGCTGGTCCTGGCCTGTGTGTTGCTTATTATTTCGTCAGGCGTGTCCGGGTTCCTTTTATATCCGGTCTTTGCCGGAGAAAATGGAAGGACACTGGAGATTGCCGGAAAGACAAGTTTTTGCTGGAACCTGCCATCGAAAATGGAACTTTTATTCTATGAGATAAAAAAATACTGGGTTTGTGAAAAGGGATGGATGCTGCTTCTTGCGGTATTGTGTGCGGGTTATTTTATTTCCGGGATACAGGTACAAAATGCAGGAGATGTTGACAAACTTTACTATGAAAAATATATGATGGAAATTCAGGGGAAAACGGTGCCGGAAGCAAAAAAGTATATGCAGGACATATTAAAAGAAATTCAAGAATGGAAAACGGATTTGGAGAGTGACAAGACGTTTTCCCAGGAATATATCTCCATCCTTGAAATCGGTGTGAAAAGAGAAAAAGGAGCCCAAAAAGCATATAAAAAGGTACTTTTGCAGGAGAAAAAGAAGGCAGATCATATTTTATATGAGAAGGGATACAGGCTGGCACTTGGCATGGGGAAGGAAGCATTTGCCTTTCATTTTATCGAAATTTTTTCAGCCATAGCGATAGCCATTTTTGCCTTCTGCGTTTATGGAGTAGACAACAAAATGGAGAGAAGACTTTTGCTGTATTCTACCTATTCTGGGAAAAATGCACTGATTCGATCCAAATGCAGGATGATCATTTTCTGGAGCATCTTTTTGATGGGAAGCCTGTATGGCAGTTGGATCTACAGTGTCTCTCGTAATTATTCGATCCATCATTTAAACTTTCATTGGAACTGCGTTGCGGGAAATGCTCTGTTTGGAATCATTCAGACAAAGATCGGCGTTATTTTGTTTGGATTTTATGGATTACACTTACTAGCGTTAATTTTTCTTGGTATGGTGGTTGGAAATCTGACGATGAGAGAGGACAGCATATGAAAAAAATAGTTGCAAAAGATCTGGTTAAGGAGTACAACAAAAAAACAGTATTATCCCATGTGAATATCGAAATGCAGGGTGGCGTTTATGGGCTGCTGGGGCCGAACGGAGCCGGAAAAAGCACCTTGATCGGTATCATGGTGGATGGCATTCAGAATTATAGCGGCGAGATTTTGTACGGAAATGAGAACATAAAAAAGCTTGGAAAAGATTATAGAAAAAGAGTGGGGTATGTGCCGCAAAAGCAGGGATTGTATGAAGAGTTTTCTGTTTTAGAATGTATGAATTATATTGCAGTATTAAAGGGACTGAAAAAACGGGAGGTCCGGGAAGAAATCACTTATTTGCTGGAAAGACTGCACATTCTGGATGTCGCCAGTCGAAAGATATCAACCCTGTCCGGTGGAATGAAACAGAGGGTGCTTATGGCACAGGCATTGCTCGGAGATCCGGATTTTATCATATTAGATGAGCCGACGGTAGGCCTTGATCCGGTAGAAAGATATGATTTTCGAAATTTTGTCAGGGAGCTTTCCAAAACGTGTACCATTTTATATGCAACACATGTGGTAAGTGATATTGAAGACATTGCAAAAGAGGTTATCCTGATCAAATCGGGAGAGATCCTTGTGCAGGATACGGTTGAAAATCTTATTTCGGATCTGGAAAAGAAAAAGAAAAATATTCGTAATCTGGAGGATGTCTTTGTGTATTATACGAAGGGGGAAAGGGAGATCGCTTTCGATAGATAATTTTCCACCAACTGATGCTATGGATTGTTATTGTTTCAAACAGGCAAAACATGTATAATGGTCTTGGCAAAGAAATTTAGAAAGTCAGAATTGATAGAGAAAGCGGGGAAATAGATGTGACGCGGGGACAGGAGCAAAGTATTGAGCAGCGGCTGGAGGAGAGAGTATACCTTTCCATGCTCTATGATTTTTATGGTGCATTATTAAAAGAAAATAACAGGCGTATTTTTGAGGCATATATTCAGGAGGACTATTCTATCTCAGAGATTGCAGGGGAGATGGAGATTTCCAGACAAGCAGTACATGATGCGGTGAAGCGGATCACGAAGCAGTTAAAGGGCTACGAGGAAAAGCTTGGACTTCTGGAGCGTTTTGAACAGCAGAGAAGTGAGATGAGACGACTGCATGAATGTCTGCAGGAGATGAATATTTCCGAGACGGATCCAAGGGGGCAGGAAATATTTCAGATCCTTTCCAAGATCATTGAAGAATAGAAGGATGGCAGAATAAAAATTACAGAATAACCGTCATGCTGTGTTATCTGTGACAGATAGTTACAAAAGGAGCTTCGTATGTATTTTGAATATGGAGAGAAAGAAATTTCTTATCTGAAGGGAAAGGATCAGAAATTAAAGGAAGTGATCGAGCAGATCGGTCCCATAAAACGGACAGTGGATACGGATCTGTTTTCGTCGATCGTGTATCATATTATCGGGCAGCAGATCTCGACAAAGGCACAGGAGACGATCTGGAGAAGGACGCTTGAACGGGTTGGAGAGGTGAACGCAGAGAACATCTGCAGGATGGATATTGAACAGCTTCAGTCGCTAGGAATTTCTTTTCGAAAAGCAGAATATATTGAAGATTTTGCAAAGAATGTATCGGATGGCAGCTTTGATCTGGAGAATATACGGAATCTTTCGGATGAGGATGCGATCCGTTCACTCAGCAGTTTAAAGGGGATCGGCGTCTGGACAGCGGAAATGCTTCTTTTGTTCTGTCTGCAGAGACCGAATGTATTCAGTTATGATGATCTGGCGATCCGGCGTGGGCTTCGGATGGTATATCACCACCGTAAGATTGACCGGGAATTATTTGAAAAATACCGCCGCAGATTTACACCGTATTGCAGCGTGGCAAGTCTGTATTTTTGGGCGGTATCGGGAGGCGCGATCCCGGGGATGCGGGATTATGCACCGACCCAAGGCAAAAGAAAATACTAGGGGGCGATACAATGTTAATCATATACAGAACAAATAATTCGATAGAGGCGGATGCGATTTGCAGCAATCTGTCAGAACATGGAATTGCGTGCGATTGCAGCCGGAATGATTCCTTTCATGCCGTATCCGGTGTGAATCATGTTATGTTTGAAATCAGTGTGTCGGAGGACATGGAGCAGCAGGCACGGGATGTGATCCGCGAGCAGTCCGGTGAATATAAAAGCACGAAAGCGGGAAGCAGAAGGCACAGCATGGCAAGGATCGTGGCGATCATTTCGCTGGTTGTCATTGTGCTTGGACTTGCAGCCAGCATTATCAGTGCCGTGATGTAGAAGCCAGGGAAACGGTCGAGATGAAGCCGGTCACAGACGATGTCTACAATAAATTAAAATAATTTACCAGACGTTTAATGTTTAAAAATAAAAAACGTCAAGAAAAATACTTGACAACATCGAAACGATTGTGTATACTAGCCATTGTGTTGTGAAAGCAGACTTTGAAATGGAGGTATTATATGGCATTTGATAGTTTATCCGAAAAGCTGCAGAATGTTTTTAAGAACCTCCGTAGCAAGGGACGTTTGACGGAGGAGGATGTTAAGGCAGCTTTAAAGGAAGTTAAGATGGCTCTTCTGGAGGCAGATGTTAACTTTAAAGTAGTCAAGAACTTCGTCAAGACAGTGCAGGAGCGGGCAGTCGGACAGGATGTGATGAACAGCCTGACGCCGGGGCAGATGGTGATCAAGCTTGTGAATGAAGAGCTTGTCAGTCTCATGGGAAGCGAAACCACTGAGATTGCATTGAAGCCATCCAATGAGATAACCATCATTATGATGTGTGGTCTTCAGGGTGCCGGTAAGACAACGACGACCGCCAAGATTGCCGGAAAGCTGAAGCAGAAGGGACGTTGTCCGTTGCTGGCAGCCTGTGATATTTATCGTCCGGCAGCGATCGAGCAGTTGAAGGTCAATGGTGAGAAGCAGGGCGTTGAGGTATTCGCGATGGGTACCAGCCACAAGCCGGTTGACATTGCGAAGGCAGCGATCGAGCATGCAGCAGCACATAATGAGAACGTAGTCATTCTGGATACGGCAGGACGTCTTCATGTGGATGAGGATATGATGGGCGAGCTGCAGGAGATCAAGGAGAACATTGATATCGATCAGACAATCCTCGTTGTGGATTCCATGACAGGACAGGATGCAGTTAATGTTGCCAAGACCTTCGATGAGAAGATTCAGATTGACGGTGTTATCCTGACAAAGTTAGATGGTGATACCCGAGGTGGTGCGGCACTCTCCATTCGTGCAGTGACAGGACGTCCGATCCTGTATGTCGGCATGGGAGAGAAGCTGTCAGATCTGGAGCAGTTTTATCCGGATCGTATGGCATCCCGTATTCTTGGTATGGGCGATGTGCTTACATTGATCGAGAAAGCTGAGGCTGAGATCGATCAGGACAAGGCAAGGGAGATGGAGAAGAAGTTCCGTAAGGCGGAGTTTGACTTCAATGATTTTCTGGAGCAGATCGGTCAGATGAAGAAGATGGGCGGTATCAAAAGCATTCTTGGTATGATGCCGGGAATGGGACTTCCGACCGACTTAAACATTGATGATGATGTGTTTAAGGGCACAGAGGCGATCATTTATTCCATGACACCGGAGGAACGGGGCAATCCGGCCCTGATCAATCCATCCCGTAAGAAGCGTATCGCAAAAGGTGCAGGTGTAGATATCTCAGAGGTCAACAAGCTGATCAAACAGTTTGAACAGTCCCGTAAGATGATGAAACAGATGTCGGGAATGATGTCCGGCAAGGGCAAGAAAAAGGGGCGTTTTGGCGGCGGAATGCCAAAGCTTCCGTTTGGATTTTAAGATGCATTCAGATTCCGGTCACACCGGGGTTTGTATATAAATAGTACATGTAAGATTAGGAGGTGAAAAACATGGCAGTAAAGATCAGATTAAGAAGAATGGGTAAGAAGAAAGCACCTTTCTATAGAGTAGTAGTTGCTGATTCCAGATCTCCAAGAGATGGTAAGTTTATCGATGAGATCGGTACCTATGATCCAAATCAGGACCCAAGCGTTTTCAAGTTTGATGAGGAAAAGGCTAAGCAGTGGTTGGCAAATGGTGCTAAGCCGACGGAGACAGTTGGAAAGCTGTTAAAGCAGGCTGGAATCGAGTAATTTTTTTGACCAGTGAGGATGTGTAGAATATGAAAGAATTAGTGGAAGTTCTCGCACAGGCACTTGTGGATCACCCGGAAGAGGTTGAGGTCGCAGAGACTGAGACAGAGAATGAAATCCTATTGGAACTTAAAGTTGCTTCTGATGACATGGGTAAGGTTATCGGAAAGCAGGGACGTATTGCAAAGGCAATTCGCACAGTAGTGAAGGCTGCCGCTTACAATACGGACAAAAAGATTACTGTAGAAATCGGACAGTAGGTTCGTGGAAGACGCCTGTACATGGTTATGTACAGGTGTATTTTTCTTTATAGCTGAAATATATAGAATCAATGACGGAAAGGTATTGTTTGTATGGAAGATTATTTTAGAGTAGGTGTCATTGCCAATACCCACGGGATCCGAGGAGAGGTCAAGGTATTTCCGACCACAGAGGATCCGAAGCGTTTTAAGGGAATGAAGGAGATCATTCTGGATACCGGAAATGAGAAAAAGGTGTTGGAGGTTGCTTCCGCACGTTTTTTTAAGAACATGGTCATTTTGAAATTTAAGGGAATTGATTCGATCAATGACATTGAAAAATATAAAGGCAGAGATCTTCTGGTCACCAGAGAAAATGCGATTCCGCTGGAAGAGGGCGAGTATTATATTGCCGATATTCTCGGTGCAACCGTGGTGACAGAGGATGGGGAGAAATTCGGTGTATTAAAGGATGTACTGACAACAGGAGCCAACGATGTTTATGTGGTAGAGCATGAAGGGAAGGAAGTGCTGCTTCCGGTGATTCCGGATTGTGTACTGTCCCGAAATATGGACACTAAAGTTGTGACGGTTCATATTATGGAAGGACTGTTGTAAATTGTCAGATCAAGCAGACATGAGAAATGAGGATAGGTAAATGAACTTTCATGTAATGACTTTGTTTCCGGAAATGATCGAACGTGCAATGAATGAGAGCATTACCGGCAGGGCGATCAAGGCAGGATATATATCGGTAGATGCCGTGAATATCCGTGATTTTGCGAATAACAAGCATAACCGCGTGGATGATTATCCCTATGGCGGCGGAGCCGGAATGGTGATGCAGGCAGAGCCTGTGTATCGCTGTTATGAGAGTATCTGTCATTCGATCGGAAATGAACGCCCGAGGGTGGTCTTTATGACACCACAGGGAAGAACCTTCAATCAGAAGATTGCAGAGGAGTTATCGCAGGAGGAGGATCTGGTTCTGCTCTGTGGTCATTATGAAGGAATTGACGAGCGTGTTCTGGAAAAGATCGTGACCGATAATGTGTCGATCGGCGATTATGTCCTGACCGGCGGAGAGCTTCCGGCGCTTGTCGTGATGGACACGATCTCGAGACTGGTGCCCGGGGTACTTAACAACGGAATGTCTGCGGTCAAGGAATCATTCTCGGATAATCTGTTAGAATATCCGCAGTATACAAGACCGGAGGAATGGATGGGGGAGAAGGTGCCACCTGTCCTGCTTTCGGGACACCACAAGAATATCGCTGCCTGGTACCGGGAGCAGTCAATTCTTCGGACAGCGAAGAACAGACCGGATCTTCTGGAGAAAGCAGAGCTGACGGAGAAGGAAAGAGACTGGCTGTATAAGCAGCAGGAAAGGAAATGATGACAGCATGAGCAGCAAGATAGCGAAAGTAACCGTATTGATCATAGCAGTGGCACTGATTCTGGTGGAGGTGGCGCCAAGATGGCAGCTGAGGGCAGCCAATGATGAGGATCTGACGACGACAGAGATCTCTGTGGATAATGGAACAGGCGATGATCCGGACAATGCACCGGAGCAGGAAAAGCCGGCAGTAACACCAAAGCCTGCCCAAACAGCAGCTCCGGCAAAGAAAGAACCTGCAAAGCCGAAGGCAGACGATTCCGGAAAGGGAAAAGCAGCAGATGCCGGAAAGAGTCAGGTGGCAAAGAACCGGAAACATGCCGCAAAGCATAAAAATAAAAAGCACCATCCGGCAGCTCCGACACCGGTACCGACTTACCGCCCGATCGAGGGAAATGTACAGATGTACAATATACAGTATCTGTCGCAGATCCAGAAGCTGAAAGATGCCAACAAACGGATCACAGACAAGCGTCAGGAACTGATCACAAAGACGCAGTCACTGACCGTCAGACAGGCATATCTCGAGAAAATGCGCCGTACTATTGGAAGCAATACCATGGCAGTCAAGGTGGCGGCAACCGGATCTGCAGTATCGAAGGTGGTATCTGCTGCCGCAGTACAGGGGCTTGATTCTACGGTCGATCAGGTGGTCTATCAGGGATATATTTTGTGTAACCCAGATTATTTTGATGTGCTGACAGTTTCCGGCATGGACACGTTTTTTGAGGAGAATGAGACTTTTGACCTGGGACTTTATCTGGATAAGGAGATCAATCAGTGCGGGCGCAAGCTCAGGAATCTGAAGAAGCCGGTACATCATATCCGTTCAAAATACGAAAAGATTCATACCCGGTATGTCAAAGGAATCAGGAAGCATAATCCGGTAATCTTTAATCCGTATGACTTAACGGTCAGAAGTGGTGTGACAAAATCGCAGATGCGCAAAATGTTAGAGGGAAGTGAGTTAGTTACGCTTGCTCCGGTGTTTGTGAAGGCAGAACATAAATACGGGGTCAATGCGGTTGGCCTGGCATCCATTGCCGCACTCGAAAGTGCGTGGGGAACATCAAGAAGAGCCAGACAGGATCATAATTTTACCGGTTTTGGTGTGGACTCGGATGATGCACAGGGCATCAATGCAGCCAGTGATCAGGCGAATATTATGAGAACCGCAAAATGGCTTGCCAAAAGCTATCTTACACAGGATGGCATTTATTATGATGGAACCGGACTGATGGAGATCAATCACCACTATTCCGCATCTTTTACCTGGGCATGGAAGGTAGAGCATTGTGTAAAGCAGATGTTTGAAAATCTGCAGTAACAGGAGGTACCATGTCATGAAGCTTTGGAGAGGAAAAGCCGTTTTCGCGGCAGAACTTGTATTTATTATGGTGGTATGCAGCATTACAGGCTGTGTATCACCCTTTTCAGATAAAGAGAAGGGTGCAGAGCCGCTCTCAATATCCGGCTTTGCGTTTGATACCACTTACACGGTCACGCTTTATCAGGGTGGAAGCCGGAAGCTGTTAGATCATTGTGTTTCACTCTGTACAGATTATGAAAAGCTGCTCAGCACTACGAGGAAAGACAGTGAATTATATCAGATCAATAAGGTCAGCAGGGAAGCAGCTGAGAGCGGAGAGGTTGATGGAAGCGTTTCCATAAAGATTTCAGATCAGATGCATGATATTCTTCAAAAAGGACTTTACTACTGCAAGCTGTCGGACGGCAATTTTGATATCTCGATCGATCCGGTCAGTAGTTTGTGGGATTTTTCCTCCGGGAAAGGTACAGTGCCGGATGCACAGAAGATCAAAGAGGCATTGAAGTATGTGGATTACCACAACATTCGTTTAAAAAAGCATATGCTGATCTTTCAGAAATCCGGTATGGAACTGGATCTTGGCGGAATTGCGAAAGGATATATCGCCGATCAGATCAGGGAGTATCTGACAGAGAATGGCGTTACAGGTGCGGTCATTGATCTGGGAGGAAACATTCTGTGCATCGGTGGAAAGAATAAGGGGGACGATTTCCGGATTGGGATAAGACAGCCGTTTGCTGACCGGGAAGAGACGGTCGCCGTGGTCGATATCAATGGGAAGTCCGTTGTTTCCTCCGGTATTTATGAGCGGTATATTAAGACAGACGAGGGGACGATGTACCATCATATTTTGAATCCGAAGACGGGTTATTCCTATGATAATAATCTCCTCGGTGTGTCCATAATATCGGACAGATCTGTTGATGGAGACGGACTTTCGACAACGGCATTTACACTGGGGCTTTCCGAGGGGATGGATTTGATCGATTCGCTCGATGATGTGGAAGCAGTATTTATTACTAAAGACGAAAAGCTCCATTATTCGAAGAATTTTAAGAAGTATCTTGAGGAAGAGTGACACATAACGTGCTGCAGGTTTCAGTTAAGTGGAAGCCCGCAGCACTTTTTTGGAGGAGACAGAGGGATTTTGGAAAGTGGCAGAGGAATATTGGAATCCCGGGATGCATATAGATAGACAAACAGCAAACCATGCAATGCCCGGTCGGCATGTACCAGTGCATTGCCAATGTATTCCGGGAGGTAGCCATGGAGGAATTTCAGGTATATACAGACATCGCCAGCCGAACCAATGGCGAGATTTATTTGGGAGTGTGCGGTCCGGTCCGCACCGGCAAATCGACATTTATCAAGCGTTTTATGGAGCTTTTGGTGCTTCCGTCGATCACGGATGAGCATGACCGGCAAAGAGCGGTGGATGAACTGCCACAGTCGGCAGACGGCAAAACCATTATGACAACAGAGCCGAAGTTTATTCCGAAGGAAGCGGTCGGTGTGCGGCTGATGGGAGATAATGAGGTGAAGATGCGTCTTATTGACTGCGTCGGCTATATTGTGGATGGGGTCAATGGTCTGACGGAGGATGGCGAGGAGCGGATGGTCATGACGCCATGGTCGAAGGAGCCGATGCCATTTACACGGGCGGCAGAATTTGGAACGCAGAAGGTGATCCACGATCATTCCACGGTGGGCGTTGTCGTTACGACCGACGGCAGTATTACGGAGTTAGACAGGGATGCTTATCTGGAGGCGGAGGGGAGAACGATCCGCGAACTCAAGAACATTGGAAAAGCTTTTGTGGTACTGGTTAATTCAATGCATCCCTACAGTGAAGAAACGGTAAATATCGTAAATGAGATCAAAGACAGCTATGATGTGGAGGCAATGGCGATCAACGCCAGCCAGCTTCGCAAGGAGGACATTCTGGCGATCATGGAGCGGATCCTTCAGTCTTTCCCGGTGACGCAGATCGCATTTCATTTGCCGAAATGGGTGGAAATGCTGCCAAATGACCATTGGCTCAAAACAGAGCTTTTTGAGAAGGTGCGGGAGATTTTAGGGAAGATTGCAAGGATCAGCGATGTTACCAGAGAACATTTTCAGGTGGACAGCGACATGATCAAAGAGTTTCATATCCGCAAGATTGGTATGGAAAACGGAAAGGTTTTTATTGATACACTGTTTGACGATTCCAGATATTATCAGATCTTAAGTGAGCTCGTTGGCACAGAGATTCCGGGAGAATACCAGCTGATCCGGCTGTTAAAGGAATATGCTGCACAGAAGGAAGAGATCGGGAAGATCGGTCAGGCATGGCAGGAGGTTCATCAGAAGGGTTACGGAGTGATCACACCGACTACAGATGAGATTACGATCGAGGAGCCGGAGCTGATCCACCATGGTAATAAATATGGTGTAAAGCTTAAGGCGGTCAGCCCGTCTATACATATGATCCGTGCCAATATTGAGACAGAGATCGCTCCGATCGTTGGAACTCAGGAACAGGCAAAGGATCTTCTTGAGTATATTGCCGGTCAGGCGGGACCGGATAAGGACGGAATCTGGGATACCAATATTTTCGGAAAGACCGTGCGCCAGCTTGTCGATGAGGGGATGAGCGGAAAGGTCAATAAGCTTACGCAGGAAAGCCAGCTCAAGCTGCAGGAGACGATCCAGAAGGTGATCAACGATAGCAACGGTGGTCTTGTCTGCATCATCATTTAGTGATGACGGAGCGAAGTATATTATTTTCAAAGGATGCCACAGATCATATCCGTTCACAGGGTATTATATAGTTTCTCAAAATTTAATGTTTGCAGCATATGCGTTCATTGATTTTTCATACAAATACGGTACAATATTGCCATGAAAAAAGAATTTGGCGGGTTGTGCCGTATTTGTAATGTATAGGAAATGCTTGTAACGTAGTGTGAACCAAGGGCAAAACGCCGGTTTTGCCCTTTTTACCAGACAGAAAGCCTGTCGTTTAATATTTGGAAATAATGAGGTGATATTGTGGAAGATACACAGCTTACATATTATGGTGGATATTATGAACCCTTGAAACAGTTGGAGCAGGAGGTACTTGGCTGGTTGAATGAGAGGGTGGACGAGCTTGACGGAAAGCATCAGGAAAGATCGGTGGAGCATATCCGCAGCCGTATCAAGACGGCAGAGGGGGTGCAGGAAAAGCTGGAACGAAAGGGCTATGATAATGATGTGGAAACAGCGTTTACACATCTTTCCGATCTGATCGGTTTCAGACTGGTAACACATTTCGTGGGGGATGTGTACGAACTGGTAAAGTCCATGAAATCGGACACGCGTTACCGTGTCGTTAAGGAAAAGGATTATATCGCATTGCCAAAGCCGAACGGATACCGCAGCTATCATGTGATCCTGGAGTGTCCGTTTCCGGAGGCACCGGATGGTGTGCTTCGTGTAGAGATACAGCTTCGGACGATCGCAATGGACTGCTGGGCGAGTCTGGAGCATGAGATGCGTTACAAGAAAGGAATTACCAATACCGCACTGATCGAAAAGGAGTTGAAGCGCTGTGCCGGGGAGATGGCATCGACGGATCTGTCGATGCAGACACTTCGGGATATGATACGTCAGTAGCAGACCGGGTATGCGTGGGCGTGATAAAACAAAGATGATAGGCTGAAATGCGCAAAGGGGAACAGCATTTTTAATTTTGTGCCGGACAGAATTATGGAGGATGACAATGAAGATATTATATGCAGAGGACGAATTGGGACTGTCGATGGCAGTGGCGGAGGTTTTGAAGATGGAGGGCTTTGAGGTGACGTCGGTCATGGACGGACTGTCGGCGGATGAAATCCTTCAGAAGGAACATTTTGATATGGTGGTGCTTGACATCATGATGCCGGGCATGGAGGGAACACAGGTGGCAGAGAATATGCGCAAAAGATCCGATTATACGCCGGTGCTTCTGCTGACAGCCAAGGCAGAAACGGAGGATCGGATCGATGGACTCAACAAGGGCGCGGATGATTATCTGGCAAAGCCGTTTGCCATGGGAGAGCTGGTGGCGCGCGTCAAGGCGATGATCCGGAGAAACCGTGATTATCAGCAGACAGTATTAAATCTTGCCAATGTCACACTGGATCTGGAGAGCAACGAGCTTTCTGCACGATCAGGCAGCCTGATATTAAGTGTAAAGGAGGCGAAGCTTCTGGCGCTGTTTCTGGAAAAGGAGTCGGTCAGCTATTCTGTAGAGGATATTGCCGGTCAGGTGTTTCAAGGGGAAGTAAGTCCCGAGGAGATCACCCTTTACATGGCATATCTGAACAATAAACTGATTCAGATCCACGGCAATCTGCAGCTTGTCATGAAGGATGACCGGATCTGCATGGAACAAAAGGAGGGATCTGATTGAAGAAATTAAGATGGCGTCTTGTAAAAATTGTATTTTTTTCCGTAGTTGTTGTTTTTGCAATTATGAATCTGATCCTGACGGTGAGTCTCAGAACATATAATAACAGTCAGGCAGATCAGATGACGAGGATCATCAGTGAAAATAACGGAACTGTTCCAAAAATGAAGGATTACGACGAAAACAGCAGCAATAAGCAGTTCTTCCGGAACAGCTTTTATGAATTTAATGAGGAATCGGCATACCGGACAAGATATTTCAGTGTGTCCATAAATGCGGACAGACAGATTAAGTCTGTGGATATGGATCACGTTGCCGCTATTGATGAGAAAAAAGCAGTGCGGATGACAAAGCTTGTGTTGTTTTCACCGAAGGAAGTAGGGAATATTGGAAATTACCGGTTCCGCAAGGAATATACTAATGGCGTTGTCAGTGATATTATTTTTCTGGACTGCAAGGAGAGTCAGGAATTTTACCGGCTGGTTGTAACACTTACCATTAGTGTTTCTGCTCTTTTGACATTGCTGATCACGATTATTTTTATTATCGCATCCAAGCGTGTGGTGCGCCCGTTTGAGGTAAACTCCCAAAGGCAGAAGCAGTTTATCACAGATGCCAGCCATGAGCTTAAGACGCCTCTTGCGATCATATCCGCCAATGCGGAGGTGCTGCAGTATAAGGGTGAGCAGAATGAATGGCTTCAGAATATTGTTGAGCAGGCAAAGCGAATGGGAAAACTGATCAACCAGCTTCTTGTTCTGGCGAAGTTAGATGAGGTGCAGGAGAATAATGAGCGGCAGGAAATTGATATGAAGGAGCTGGTCGAGAAGGCAGTAGAACCGTTTCATGAGGTGCTTGAGCAGAAGGATGTGATGCTTTCGGTGGAAGCAGAGGACGGTCTTATCGTGCGGGCAAACCGCGAACAGATCGAACAGCTTGTTACGATACTGATGGACAATGCCTCGAAATACGTCAATGAACATGGAAGAATTGTCTGGAAGCTTGGAAAGAATCACAAGGGGGTTGCGTTCTCCGTTGCTAATACCACAGAGGAGGATAAGATTGATACAGCACGGTTATTTGACCGGTTCTATCGCAATGACAGCTCCCGCTCCTCTAAGACAGGTGGTCACGGGATCGGACTTTCTATAGCCAAAAAGATCGTGGATGCACATAAGGGAAGTATTGCGGCGGAATCAGAGGGAAACACGGTTATTTTCTCGGGGATGATTCCATAAATGCATTTATGGTTTGACAAGAAATCGGCATACTGCTATAATTCTTTTGTAATATATGTGTAACATTTAGAATGAATATTTAACATTCTTTGATAGAAATGAGGAATAACATGTACCGAAAGAATATAAAATGGATCGCAGCAGTACTGGCCGCGGTGCTTGTCACTGGTGGCGCAGCGACGATCCATGCAGGCACGGTGGCAACCGAGAAGCCGATGGCGGGCATCAATCTCAGCCTGGACAAGTACAGCGATGCTGTTCTTGCAGAGCAGGAGAAGGAGGAGACCGCAGAGAAGAATATGGAGGTTACGGCAGAGCAGGTATCTGTTAAGAACACATCCACAACGGTTTCTAAGGAGACAACAGACAGCTCTGACAAGAAAACGACCAAGAAGAAGGACAGTCATCTCAAGCTGAATCTCAAGTATGACAGACTTGGTGTTGCAGATGTGGATTCTTACCTGAATGTCAGAAATAAGCCGGGCGAGAGTGCAAAGGTGATCGGCAAGATGACGAAGCATTCCGGCTGTAATATTTATACGATCAATAAGGGCTGGGCGAAGATCGTGTCCGGCAAGGTGAAGGGCTATGTAAAGGCGAGCTATCTGGCAAAGGATCATGAGGCAGAGGAACTTGCCAAAAAGATCGCCAATCTTCGAATCTCTGTGAATACGGAGACGTTAAATGTACGTTATCTTCCTTCAACGGATGCAGGGATCTATGATCAGATTTCCGAGGAGGATGAGTATGATATTTATAAAAAGAACCTGACAAAGAGCTGGCTGAAGAATTATATTGCCAAGAACTGCAAGAAGTCCGATCTTAAGAATATTAATACCGGGAAGATGTACAACAATCTGAAGAACTGGATGTGCATCAGCATTGATAATGAGAAGGCATTTGTCAGCAAGGATTTCGTTAAGGTGACGTTTAATCTTGACCGAGCCGTATCAATCAAGTCATCCGGGATCGCTTCTAAGACATCCTCTGACAATAGTTCCTCAAGCAGCCTGTCATCCATGGTAAATTATGCGATGCAGTTCCTTGGAAACCCATATGTCTGGGGAGGGACAAGCCTGACAAACGGAACGGATTGTTCCGGATTTGTGATGAGAATTTATGAGCATTTTGGATATTCTCTTCCGAGAACTTCTGCCGCACAGGCAGGAGCAACCAGGACAGTAAGCTCCGGTGATGTTCGTCCGGGAGATCTGTTCTTCTACGGAAGTGGCGGGGTAAGCCATGTTGCAATGTATATTGGCAATGGTCAGATCATCCATGCAAGTAACCCGCGTACCGGTATTAAGATCTCATCGGCTTATTACCGTACACCGATCAAGATCGGACGCGTGATCAGTTAAGGGGCAGAAAGCTGCCGGTGTGGCAGTGATTTTGAGTGGCAAAGGATAAATACAGAGACTGTTCTGCAAAAGAAAATTGGCAGAACAGTTTTTTTGTGGTATGATTACTCCAAAATCCAGAATGGAGGCTTGGAATGGAGATAGCGATTATTGTACTTGTGGTACTGATACTGATCGGCGTTAAGGCGTATGTTGATCAGCGCAATTATAAGAAGCGGCTGCGGACAAGGCTGCTGCGGGAATGGGGCAGACCTTCCGAGGACGAGTACGGCATTGAGAAGCTTCAGACAGTGGCAGAATATTTCCGGGCACATGAAAACGATCAGTCGATTGATGATATCACCTGGAATGATCTTGATATGGATACGGTGTATCAACAGATGAATCATACGAAGTCCGCGATGGGACAGGAATATCTGTATGCATTGCTGCACAATCCGCAGGTTGATGCAGAGAGCTTAAAGGAAAGAGAACGGCTGATCTCTTTTTTTATGGAGAATGAGAAAGCGCGTTTTGATCTGCAGCAGGAATTTGCGGCGATCGGTAAGGGCGGTAACTTTTCAGTGTACGGTTATCTGGACAGAGTGGGAATGCTGCAGAAGGAGAATGGGATTAGTTCAGTGATCCAGATGTTTGCGTTTGTGGGGGGTGTGATTTCCTGCTTTTTTGTGCCGGATATTATGATTATGCCAACCGCATTGGTCGCAGCGATCAATATGGTGACCTATTATAAGAGGAAGGCGCAGATGGAGACATTTTACCGTCTGTTTGCCTTTATCGTAAAGATGGTTCGTTTTTCTGAAGCGGTGGCTTCCTTAAATATCCCTGAGACAGAGGTTTATTTTCAGAGACTGAAGGAGGAAGCTGGTAGATTTCGCCATTTCTGCAGAGGAAGCTGGCTGGTAGTGGGTGGCGGTAATATGGAAGGTAATATCACAGATATCCTGATGGATTATGTCCGTCTGCTGACACATGTTGATATTATCAAGTTCCAGTCAATGGCAAGAGAGGTGCTTCGCCTTCGGGATGACTTAAATGTGATGTATGAGACGGTCGGTTATCTGGACAGTATGCTTGCGGCTGCCTCTTACCGCGAGATGATGGGAGAATGGTGTGAGCCACAGCTTACACGGGCGAAGGACCGTCAGTTTTATCTGGAGGCGGACGAGCTGTATCATCCGCTTCTGACCGATCCGGTCAAGAATACGATCCATACGCACCGCAATGTACTTCTGACCGGCTCCAACGCATCCGGAAAGTCAACCTTTATCAAGACGGTGGCGATTAATGCGATCCTGGCACAGACGATCCATACAGTGCTTGCGGACAGCTACCGGGCGAATTTCTTCCGGATTTATTCCTCCATGGCACTGCGTGATGATATTATGAGCAGCGAGAGCTATTATATGGTGGAGATCCGTTCGTTAAAGCGGATCGTGGATCAGTCAAAGTGTCAGGGCGAACCGGTGCTTTGCTTTATTGACGAGGTTCTTCGCGGAACGAATACGGTGGAGCGTATTGCGGCATCCACTGAGATCCTTGAGCTTCTCGCCGCACAGAACGCTTTCTGTTTTGCGGCGACACATGATATTGAATTGACAGAGCTTTTGAAGAAGCAGTATGATAATTATCATTTCGAGGAACAGGTGGAAGAGGATGACGTAATCTTTGATTACCGTCTCCGTGAAGGTAAAGCGATGACGCGCAATGCGATCAAGCTTCTGCATATGATCGGCTATGATCCAAAAATCGTTGAGCGGGCGCAGGAACGCGTGGAGCATTTTGTGGAACACGGAAGCTGGCAGATGCAATAGATACGATGATTTCGGGAGGATGACAATGACAAGGATAACAATGTATACAGATGGTGCGGCGAGAGGCAATCCGGACGGACCGGGCGGCTACGGCACAATACTGTCCTTTGTGGATTCCAAGGGGCAGGAGCATATCAGAGAGCTGTCAGCGGGCTATCAGAAGACAACAAACAACCGCATGGAAATGATGGCGGTGATTGCCGGGCTTGAGGCACTCAACAGACCGTGCGAGATTACGGTGTACTCCGACAGCCAGTATGTGGTAAAGGCATTTAACGAGCACTGGCTGGATGGCTGGATCAAAAAGGGCTGGAAACGCGGCAAGAACGAGCCGGTCAAAAATGTTGATTTGTGGAAGAGAATGCTTGCGGCGAAGGAACCGCATCAGGTTTCCTTTCAGTGGGTCAAGGGACATAACGGACATCCGCAGAATGAGCGCTGCGATGAGCTGGCAACAACGGCAGCCGACGGAACCGGTCTTTTGGTTGATGAGGGACTGGAGCAATAGGATCGCTTATAGTCAGAAGAAGCCGGCAGAAAGGCAGAGGAAACGGCGGAAAAGCGAAACGAGCTGACTGGAAGGCGGAATGAACCGGCGATATTTCCGAAAAAATACCGGGATAGAATATTCATGGTAAAATACGGCAAGAATACATAACAAATTCAGAAAGGAATGGTTATGTATGAAAGGAAAAGTATTTCGTTATATTACCGTATGCAGTCTGTTTCTGGCACTGTTTGCGCTTGCCAATTTCTACTGTTATCAGTCTGCAATGAATCAGTTTGAGAAGATGCAGGAGGATTATGAGACGCGGGTTGGCGAGCAGGTGCAGGTGTATGTGGACAATGAGATGGCAGACCGTATGGCACAGATGGAAAAGTCTGTCCGGGAAACGGTACAGACGCAAAATGTCCAGAATACACTGACGGAAAATACCGTGTATCAGGTGCAGAGTCACAATGCGTTGACCGACGAGACAGTGACCGAATACCGGAAGCTGCCGGACGAACTGGTGGGCTGTGACCGGAAAATGGTACAGCAGTTTTGCAGTAAATATAAGGACAGTCATATGTCCGCAAAGGAATTTCTCGACGGGCTGCAGAGTGTCAGTCTGATCTCCTTTTCGCCGGAACGGCTGACAATCTGTAAGAATTTCGATGTCTCCAAGGTAAAGTTTCGTTATTACCTGATCTCCGATGGGACAGAGGTGATCGCCTATTACGGTGATATGAAGACGGTCTATGAACACACAGGAATCAAGATTTCTTCGCTCTCCGCAAAGGAGCGAAAACAGCTTAAGAAGGGGATTGAAGTTAAGGATGAGGAAGAGTTATATGGAATATTAGAAAATTATTCCAGTTAACAGACAATACAACAAGAGAAACGGAGAGAAAGATGCAGGAGGATATCATTGTGATCGGAGCCGGGGCATCCGGCATGATGGCAGCAATCACGGCTGCGGTAAACGGGGGACAGGTTCTGATCTTAGAACAGCTTTCCCAGCCGGGGAAGAAGCTGTATGCTACGGGAAATGGCAAATGCAATTATACAAACCGGTATCAGGAGATGGAATGCTATCGGGGAGAGGATCGCTCATTTATTGAAAGAGCACTGGGGCATTTCTCCTGTGACGATACACTGCGCGAATTTCGCAGAATGGGTATTTTGCCACAGGAGCGGGATGGCTATTATTATCCGGTATCCGGACAGGCTTCCTCGGTGGTGGATGCTCTGGTTCGTCAGATTAAGCTTCTCGGGGTAAAGCTTCACACTGAAGAACATGTGCATCGGATCATACCGCCGGAAAACGGACAGAAAGGCTATCAGGTCAGGACAGACAAGAGAACTTATCAGGCGCGTTGTGTGATACTTGCCGTGGGAGGAAAGGCAGCTCCGGTTCATGGAACAAGGGGCGATGGCTATGCGATGGCAAAGCAGCTTGGACTTAACGTCTTAACACCGCTTCCGGCACTGACCTCATGTGTGTTAAAAGGAAATTTTGCGAAGGAATGGGCAAAAATCCGTGTGAAAGGCAGAGTTTCTTTATACAATAAGGCAGGAGAGCTTCTGGCGCAGGATCAGGGTGAGCTTCAGCTTGTGTCCTACGGACTTTCGGGGATTCCGTTCTTTCAGGTGAGCCGTTATGCGGCAAGAGCGTTGGAGACAGGCGATAAGCCATATCTGTTGCTGGATATTCTGCCGGATTATTCGATGGAAGAGGTAGGGCAGGAACTCACACGCAGACGGGAAGCCTTTGCGGACTATCCGGCGGAGCAGGTGCTGGAGGGGATGGTTCATAAGGTGCTTGGGCGTGTCCTTTTAAAAAGCCTTGGCATGAATCCGAAGACACGGGTCGTCGAATGGAGCGAGCGGGATATTCAACGGATCGCGGACCGATTTAAGAACTGGAAGACAGGCATTGCGGAGGTAAGCGGCTTTGATTTTGCGCAGGTAACGACCGGCGGCGTGCTGACCGGACAGCTTGATCCCGACACGATGGAGGTAAAGGATCATCCGGGCTTATATATGACGGGCGAACTGCTGGACGTTGATGGAATCTGTGGAGGATATAATCTGCAGTGGGCATGGACAAGTGGTTATCTGGCAGGCAGGGCGGCAGCAGGATGTGTCCGATAAAACGGACAGTTCCAAAACACGGACACTGATCGGTGGATGAGTGGATCAATACGAAGAGAACAGATAGAAATGAGGATGAAATGATAAAGTTATCACAGATAAAACTCCCTCTGGAAACAATCTGCCGGGAGGTGCCGGCAGAATATGTAAAGCAGGGAGTGATCCGGGAGAAAGAATTATCCCTGGTAAGGAGCGCGGCAGCCGGAAGGCTTCGTGTCCGTGAGGACAATATGAAGGATTTTCGGATCCTGCGGCGCTCAATGGATGCGAGAAAGAAGCATCAGATGCAGTATATTTATCAGGTGACATTTAAGCTCCCTCATGAGGATAAGGTACTCAAACAATACGGCAAAAACGATGCCGTGCGTGTGAAGGAGACGGCAGAGACAACCGGAGAGAACGTGCAGAAAAACGGGACAGGACGCATCGGGAACGGGATGGGTTTACGCCCGGTGATCGTCGGCATGGGACCTGCAGGTATTTTTGCGGCACTGGAGCTTGCCAGACAGGGATTGGAACCGATCGTTCTGGAGCGTGGCTGTGAGGTGGCAAAGCGTCAGCAAAAGGTGTCCGAATTTTGGGACACCGGGAAGCTGGACGATAACTGCAATGTTCAGTTTGGCGAGGGCGGAGCAGGAACCTTTTCGGATGGAAAGCTGAATACACTCGTCAAGGATCCGACAGGACGAGGACGCCGGGTGATGCAGATATTTGTTGATCATGGAGCACCGTCGGAGATTTTGTATCTGCAAAAGCCTCATATCGGAACGGATCTTCTCGGGGAGGTTGTACAGAATATCCGTCGTCATATTATTGAACTGGGTGGTGAGGTACGGTTTGAGACAAAGCTTGTGCGTGCTGTCTGGGAGAATGAGACCTTAAAGGAGATTGTCTGTGAGCACAGCGGCAGACAGGAGACGATCCCCTGTGATACACTGATCCTGGCAACGGGACACAGTGCGAGGGATACTGTAACAGAGCTGTATCAGTCGGGTCTTTTTATGGAGGCAAAGCCGTTTGCGGTCGGCGTGCGTGTGGAGCATCCACAGGAAATGATCGGACAGAATCAGTACGGAGATTTTTATACGAAGCTGCCGGCAGCCGATTACAAGCTTACTTATAATACGAAGGACAAGCGGGGCGTATATTCCTTCTGTATGTGTCCGGGCGGGTATATCGTCAATGCGTCCTCGGAACCGGGGCGGCTTGCCGTGAACGGAATGAGTAACCATGCCAGAGACGGACGAAACGCCAACAGTGCGATCGTCGTGACGGTAGATCCGTCTGATTTTGGAGGAACGGATCCGCTTTCGGGCATTGCGTTCCAGCGCAAATGGGAAGAGGCAGCGTATAACACCGGACAGGGAAAGGTTCCGGTGCAGCTTTTCGCAGACTTTTGTGTAAACCGTAAAAGCACCGGGATCGGAGCAGTGATCCCGTCAATCCGGGGGCAATATGCGCTGGCAAACGTCAGAGAGACATTACCGAAATTTATCGGTGATTCCATTGAGGAGAGCTTTGGTTATTTCGACCGGCGCATTCATGGATTTGCCAGGGAGGACGCCATTCTGGCGGGAATTGAGAGCCGGACCTCATCGCCGGTGCGGATACGACGTGACGAGTCACTGCAGTCGAACATCCGTGGAATATATCCGTGCGGAGAGGGCGCAGGGTACGCCGGAGGGATCACATCGGCGGCAATGGACGGACTCCGGGTTGCACAGGAGATCATCCGGTGTCTGGAATCATAAATAAACAGGAGGAAATAGAGATACTATGGACGAAAAGGGAATTCAGAGAATCAATGAACTGGCACACAAGGCAAAGGCAGAGGGGCTGACTGCGGCAGAGAAGGCAGAACAGAAGAAGCTTCGTATGAAGTTTCTTGCAGATATCCGTGCCAATGTCAGATCACAGCTGAATAATATTTCCGTGATCGAAAAGGACGGAAGCATTACAGATCTGGGTGAAACGATCGGAAAGAAGAAGCCGATCCGCATGGAGGATGCGGAATGACAAAGGAGGAAGCCAGAAAGCAGATGAGCAGAATGCGCCGGGATATGACGCCTCAGGAAAGAAGCCGGCAGAATGAAAGCATTCGAAGACAGATCCTTGCAGATCCGGTCTGGAAGGAGGTTTCGTGGTTTTATCCGTTTGTATCCTATGGAACAGAGGTGGATACGACCGGGCTCATCCGGGAGGTGCTTGCGCATCCGGTGCAGGGAAGACGCATCAATGTGGCAGTACCGCGGGTCAACGGGAAGGATATGGAGTTTTATCAGATCCGTTCCATGGAGGAGCTGTGTCCCGGTTATCAGGGCATTTTGGAACCGGCACTGCATTGTCCGCCGGTAGAAGCGAAAGAAGGTCTGATGCTTCTGCCGGGGCTTGCTTTTGACCGGAAAGGACACCGTGTCGGCTATGGCGGCGGATATTATGATCGATATCTGGCAAAATACCGGACGGAAAAGCTTCATCGGTATGCTGTGGCATACGACTTCCAGATCGTTGACAACATCGAGAGTGAGGCTCACGATATCGCACCTGACAGGATCATCACTTCACAGAACAAACACAATTAAAACATCTTTTCTTCATAATCACATCACAAATGAAACATAAATCGCTGTTAGAATAAAGCCATAAGATGATGCAAGGGGTAAATGCAGACAGCAATCCGTGGCATCAGCAAGGGAACATTACACATAAGATAGTTTGAGAGAAGAGGAATGAAGGGAGCGATTGTGATGAGAAAACAGGATTTAGGAAAGGTAGCAACATATGCTGTTGTATTTGGACTGGTAGGCGGCATTACATTTGAGGGCGTTAATTATACGGCAGGTCGTCTGACCGGCAATGCAGCGGTAGAGAGCACAGCATCTCCGGCAAGCAAGCTAAAGACGACATCGACCTCTGCATCGGGCAGTGACGAGACATCAGGAACCGTTTCGGGTGTGGCTGCTAACGTACTTCCGTCGATCGTAGCGATCGATGTAACCGTACAGGAGCAGACACAGGATGTTTTCGGCAGAACCTATTCACAGGAGGGTTCCGGAAGCGGTTCCGGTATCATTGTGGCGCAGGATGATAACAATCTTTACATCGCAACGAACAACCATGTTGTGAAGGATGCAACAAGCGTATCGGTTAAGTTTAACGACGACAGTGTTTACACCGCAAGTGTAAAGGGAACCGATACGGATTCGGATCTGGCAGTTGTTGAGATCCCGATGAAGGATCTGTCTTCCGATACAAAGAATAATATCAAGGTTGCAACGCTTGGTGATTCCACAAAGGTAAAGATCGGTGAGCAGTCTATCGCGATCGGTAATGCACTCGGCTATGGTACTTCTGTAACGGTTGGCTACATCAGTGCCGTAGACAGAGAGGTTGCTTCTGAGGATGTGAACATGAAGCTTCTGCAGACAGATGCAGCGATCAATCCCGGTAACAGCGGTGGTGCTCTTGTTGATGATGAGGGCAAGGTGATCGGTATCAACTCTTCAAAATATTCAGACACCTCCGTAGAGGGTATGGGCTTTGCCATTCCAATCTCAACAGCAATTCCGATCATCAATGATATTATTGATGCACAGCAGGTATCTGAGGATGAACAGGCATATCTTGGCATTAAAGGAACCGATGTGTCCAGCGAGCTTTCCCAGTATTATAATATGCCGGAGGGTATCTATGTAGGCAAGGTCACACAGGATTCTCCTGCCGGAAAAGCAGGGATCAAGACCGGTGATGTGATCGTGAAATTTAACGGTACAGAGACAACAACGATGGATGGACTGAAGGATCGTCTGGGGCGCTGTAAAGCAGGTGACACGGTCGAGGTAGTCGTAAAGAGAGCCGACAACGGTGATTACAAAGAGGTTACCGTGAAGGTGAAGCTTGGCAAGAAGTCTGATTCGACGGATGAAGACAGCAGTGACAGCAGCCAGAGCAATGATCAGAGTGGTTCCCAGAGCAGTGGCGGCAATAATTCCCAGAATGGAAATAACAGCCGGAACGGATCTCAGGACAATGACAACAGCCAGAGTGGAAATGGATATAGTAACTGGTGGGGGTCGTTCTTTAACTAGAACGGACCGGTTGATTCACGGCAGACTGCTGCACCCACAGTATTGGTAAGCTGCCAAATCACAACATTAAGTTTCCTGCATACCATATTTATAAATTGTTTGTGCAAAAGAGGACATCGAAGGAGGTGTCCTCTTTTTCGTACAGAAAGGGCAGGTATTTATGAAACGTATCTGGAAAAAGGCACTCTGTGTCGGTATGACAGCAGTTATGACTGCGGGGACATTGTCGGGCTGTGGCAAGCAGGAAAAAGAGCTGACAACAATACGGCTCAATGAAGTGGCACACTCTATCTTTTATGCGCCACAGTATGTGGCAATTGAGAAGGGATACTTTGAGGATGAGGGGATTGCACTTGAGCTTACAAACGGCATGGGAGCGGATAATGTAATGACAGCGGTTGTGTCGGGAGAGGCGGACATAGGCTTTATGGGATCAGAGTCCTCCATCTATGTTTATCAGGAGGGGGCAAAGGATTATATTGTGAATTTTGCACAGCTTACCAACCGTGCCGGTAATTTTCTGGTTGCAAAATCAGCAGATGACTCGTTTGAATGGGAAAAGCTGAAAGGAAAAACGGTGCTTGGCGGCAGGGACGGAGGTATGCCGGAAATGATCTTTGAGTATGTTCTGAAGAAAAACGGCATTGATCCAAAGAAGGATTTAACCATTGTCAAAAACATTGACTTTGGTCTGACTGCGCAGGCATATGCATCCGGACAGGGAGATTATACGGTTGAGTTTGAGCCGTTTGCGGCATCTCTGGAGGCAGACAAAAAGGGCGTTGTCGTTGCATCATTAGGTGAAGCGAGCGGCGATGTGCCATACACGGCATATTCCGCCAAGAAAAGCTATATGAAGGAGCACAAAAAAGAGCTTCTCGCCTTCACAAGAGCAGTGCAGAAGGGGATGGACTTTGTGCAGAGCCACACTCCGGAGGAGATTGCAAAGGTGATCGCACCACAGTTTCCGGAAACGGATGAAAAGGCGCTTGTCACTGTCGTAAAACGTTATTATGATCAGGGAACCTGGAAGGAAAATCTGGTCTTTGAGAAAGCAAGTTTTGAGCTTCTGCAGGATATCTTACAGGATGCCGGTGTGTTGAAGAACCGTCTTTCCTACGATGACCTTGTAGATACGGCGCTGGCAAAGGAAGCTGCCGGAAAATAAGAAACATGCACAAACATGCACAAAAACAGGTCAGTCTTGCCAGAAAGCCGCAAATGCGTTATAATAACAGGTACGAAAAAAATGTGTAAAAGAACAGGAATGAGAGTATTATGCAGAAAAAATACACAAACGAGATTCTGAATCTTCTCCGGAGCATGCAGAATATCGACTATATTACCCCGGATGAGATACCTCAGATCGATCTGTATATGGATCAGGTAACAACGTTTATGGATGAACATCTGCGTTCCTCCAAGCGTTTTGAGGAGGATAAGATACTCACGAAGACGATGATCAATAATTATACCAAGAATAATCTGCTGCCGCCGCCGGTCAAGAAGAAATACTCCAGTGAGCATATGCTGATGTTGATCTATATTTATTATCTTAAGAACTTTTTGTCGATCAACGATATTCAGAGTATATTAAATCCGCTGTCTGACCGCTTTTTCGGGAGCACGGACGGACTTTCATTGAGTGACATCTACAAAGAGATCGTTGATCTGGAGCAGGAGAATATCAATTCCCAGGTCAGAGACATCATACGCAAGCTGAAGAAGTCCGGTGAGGCTTTTGAGGATGTGGAGGATCCGGAGGACAAAAAGCTTCTGACTACATTTGCATTTATCTGCATGCTAAGCTTTGATGTATGGGTGAAGAAATCGGTCATTGAGAATATCATCGACGATACGCTCGGCAGTAAGAAAGAGAAATAGGTATGAAAGCCATGTGGCGGGTTTGAAGGCGCTGCATCGGTTTTATAATGTGTTGTTTTATATGGATCTATCAAAACATCGGAAGGTGCCAGTCACTTTCCGGTGTTTTTTTGCATATAGTAGTAAGAAGGAATCTGGTACAGCGAAGTGTCATAAACGGACATAAAACGCTACGCTTCGCGATACCGGAGAATGGAGCAGACACATGGAACGAAAATACCGTGTCAGACCGGTGAAGCATAAGCATGAAAAAAGAATGAAAGCAACTCCTTCCGGGCAGGATCCGGTGATATCCCGTAAGCTGTCAGGAGTGATGCGGCTGCCGGAGGACATTCTGGTGAAGGCTCCGGTCGTAACGAGCTATGGCAGATACCGGGTATGTATTGAAAATTACCGCAGTATATTAGAATATCAGGAAGAACAGATCCGGATCCAGACAAAGACCGGAAAGATACGCATCGCCGGAAAGTGTCTGGGAATTGCGTATTACCGGGAGGAATGCATGTGTGTTGTGGGTGAGATCCATTCCATAGAATATCAGTCGTGACAGGGAACATGCCGCAGACGATTCATAAATGGAGGAACAGAGATGATACATAGAATAATGACATGGTGTGCCGGGTATGTCTTAGTACGTCTGCCGGGAGCACAGGCAGAGCGTTTCGTCAATATCTGCCGGGCAAAGGGGATTGTCTGGTGGGGACTTCGGTGGCAGCAGGATCAGCGGATGGTGTATGGATATCTTCGCAGAAGCGATTACTATAAGCTTCGTCCGATCGCTGCCAAGACGGGGGTATTTCCGCTGGTGCGGGAAAGGATCGGCGGCTATTTCTGGCTGCGAAGAGGAATGGCGCGGGCAAGCTTCTGGTGCGGTATTTTGTGCTTTCTGGGAATCCTGTTTTTCATGTCCGGACGGATCTGGGGGATCGAGGTGTCCGGTCAGTCCTACCACACGAGGGAGAGTATCCTTAAATATCTGGAGTCGGAGAATGTCTACGGAGGAATGTCCGGCAGCGGGATTTCCTGCGGGGAGCTTGAGACAAAGCTTCGAAAGAAATATCCGGATGTTGGCTGGGTATCGGTAGAAAAATCAGGGAGCAAACTTTATGTGCGGCTCGATGAGGTGCTTCTGCAGAAAAAGAAAACGAACAAAACACCGAAAAGTCTTGTGGCACAGGAGGATGGAACCGTGCTCAGTATTGTGACAAGAACAGGTACGGCAAAGGTCAGGGCGGGAGATACGGTCAGGAAGGGACAGAAGCTGATCTCCGAGAAGGTAAAGATCATCGGTGACAACGAGGAGGTTGTGCAGAATCGTCACGTCAGGGCTGCGGGCACAGTCGTAGTGCAGTCGGTGCAGCATTATGAGGATGAGCTGCCGGTTCCGTATCGGAAACAGAAGCTGACCGGAAAACAGCGGGCTTTATATCAGATTTGCGTCGGAAATCATAATCTTTTTGTATATAACCCGTTAAAAAGTTTGGAAAGTTACGAAAAGTATGATATAATCCGAGAAGGTGGGCGACTATGCCCTTTTCTGTCATGCCGTTTTCCGGTATTTGTCTGGAAAAAGACATTCCGTGAGGTATGTGCAGAGAACGGACGTTATTCGCCGGAGGAGGCAGCCGGGATACTGCAGGATCGGTTTGATTATTATCGGTTACAGATGAGAGACAATGGCTGCTATGATCTGGAAGGAGAGCTTTCGGTGAAGGAGCGTAATGGGAGCTTCTACGGAACAGCTACGATCATTTATTCCAGAAAGCAGACGCAGTATCGATAGAGAGGCGACCCCATGGATTATCAGTATTTGGAGGAATTATAGTACATGTCGATTATGGAGACAGTTATAGAGATACCTGCCGAACATGAGAAAAACATATTTGGCAGCTTTGACGCTTACATCAAAAAGATCGAGAGAAACTTAAATGTAACGATGGTTGCCAGAGACGGCAGCTTAAAGCTGGTGGGAGAGGCAGCAAGCGTAAAGACGGCAGAGAGCATTCTGATGCAGCTTCTGGAGCTTTCCCGCAGGGGCAATACGATCACGGAGCAGAATGTGGATTATGCTCTGGCACTTTCCATGGAGCATCGTGAATCAGAGCTGGTGGAGATCGATTCGGACATTGTCTGCCGGACGATCCAGGGAAAGCCGATCAAGCCAAAGACGACCGGACAGAAGAAATACGTGGACCAGATCCGCAAGAAAATGATCGTGTTTGGCGTGGGACCGGCGGGAACCGGAAAGACATATCTTGCGATGGCAATGGCGATCGAGGCATTTAAACGTGATGAGGTCAGCCGCATTATTCTGACAAGACCGGCGATCGAGGCGGGAGAAAAACTCGGATTTCTGCCGGGTGATCTGCAGAGCAAGGTGGATCCTTATCTGCGTCCGCTCTATGATGCACTGCATCAGATCATGGGAGTGGACAGCTATCTGCGCAATGTGGAAAAGGGGCTTATTGAGGTAGCTCCGTTAGCATATATGAGAGGACGTACGCTGGATAACTCATTTATCATTCTGGATGAGGCACAGAATACGACACCGGCACAGATGAAGATGTTTCTGACACGAATCGGATTTGGCTCCAAGGTAGTTGTGACCGGAGACCAGACGCAGAAGGATCTTCCGTCCGGAACGGCTTCCGGACTGGATCAGGCGATCAATGTCCTGAAGAACGTGGAGGATATCGGATTTTCTTTCCTGGATAATAAGGATGTTGTCCGTCATCCGCTGGTACAGCAGATCGTCAGTGCGTATGACGATTATGAGAAGAAGCAGGCACGCAGAGAAGCAAGAAAGAAGGAGCAGGGGGCACGGCATGGAAAGGAAAAATGAATCGAAAATGTTTTCCGCAGTGATGTATCTGTCACTGGTACTTGGAGCGTTGATATGCGCCGGGATTAATCGAATGAGCATTCCGGGGATGATGGTTCAGGTGTGCTACAGCCTGATCCTCGGTGTTGTATTTATGACACTTCTGCATGCCGGACAGGACATGCTTTGGCAGCAGATTCCGGAGAAGTTGATCTATCTTTTTTCCTTTTCGGTGGCACTGTGTCTGATCGGTGTCGCCTCCCGTTATCATGTGGGAATGTTTATACTTCTGCCACTTGCAGTTGTGAGTCGGCTCGACAAGCTTGAGATCAAGGTGGTGACGTTTGGGACACTTATGATGACTTATTTGTGCAACGCGGCGTTTGTCAATAATGATCTTGGACAGATGGTATATTATCTGATCATGGCGGTTGCATTTCTGATGATCGTGTCTATGCTGCAGAGCAGGGAGGAACTGCCATATGCTGCAGTAATCCTGACAGCACTCTGCCTTGCGCTGTTTGTGATCCGCTGTCGTTTTCAGGGCAGTGAGATGTTCATGCAGAGATATTATCTGATCCTGGAGCTTGGAAGTCTGGTATTTCTGGCACTGTTTTGTGCGATCTTACAGCTTTTTACCGTACATGAGCCGGAGGAGGAAGTGCAGGAGGCACCGGCACAGGAGCTCGATATGATGGCATATCTGCAGGATGATTTTCCGCTGATCCGTAAGCTGAAGGAGAACGATGCACTGTACCGTCATTCCTGTGAGATCAGCAGGCTTTCCGAGATGGCAGCGAAGGAGATGGGATTTAAAGATGGTCTTGCGGCAGCTGGAGGAATGTTTCATGAGGCGGGACGCCTTTTAGTGCCGGATAACTATATGGAGGGCAATGATGCGCTGGCGCAGACCTATGGATTCTCGGAGGAGTTAGTGGCAGTGATCCGTCAGCATAATACAGGAAGTGAGATCCCGAAGAGTCCGGAAGCAGCCATTGTAATGCTCAGTGATTGTATTTTATCAACGGGTGAGTATCTTCAGGAAAACGGCAAACGCAGTGCGATTACAGATGAAAAGCTTGTTATGAGTATTTTTGCCAATCGGATGGAAAAGGGAAGTCTGGCGCAGGCAGGACTGACACAGGAGCAGATAGAACGGCTGAGAACATTTTATGTTGCGCATGCGTTTGAATAGAGAGACAGATTTAGGGAGGAATTTGATCAATTATGACAATTTGTTTTGAGAATGAAACAGATCAGGAACTGGATTTTGATTATGAGAATATTTTGGAAAAGGTGATCCGGCAGGCGGCAGACCAGGAGAAATGCCCCTATGAGTTTGAGGTCAATGTAACATTTACCGACAACGATTCGATCCGTGAGATCAACCGGGAGTTTCGGGAGCTTGACGTTCCGACGGATGTTCTTTCTTTTCCGATGGTGGATTATCCGGCACCGGCAGACTTTTCGGAACTGGAGGAGGAAAATGCTTCGGCAGAGTATTTCCACCCGGAAACGGGAGAACTGATCCTCGGAGATATTGTGATCTCTGTGGAACGCGCCAGAATGCAGGCTGAGGAGTATGGACATTCTCTGAAGAGAGAGATCTGTTTTCTGACGGCGCACAGCATGCTTCATCTGTTCGGCTATGACCATATCGAGGATGAGGAGCGGGTGGAGATGGAACAGCGTCAGGAGCAGATCCTTCAGGCACTCGGTATCATACGCGAGTAGACAAAGATTTAATATACAGGAAAATACCTGCGGTTCCGGTGCCACAGGAGTTGGAAAGGCTTGGTTATCACAATGGAAACAACAAATAAAAAACTGACCGCTGCCGGCGGTTTCTTAAAACAGGGAAGTATTTTGGCTGTGGCATCGATCCTGGTGCGAATGATTGGTCTGTTGTATCGTATTCCCATGGCGAATATTATCGGTCCGGAGGGAAACGGTATTTATTCGTCTGCATACGAGATCTACAATATTCTGCTGATCATATCCTCTTACGGTATGCCGATGGCAGTCTCCAAGATGGTATCTGCCAAGTGTGTCGAGAAGAGGTATAAGGAAGCATATCATATTTTTCGTTGTTCCATGATATTTTCGCTCTGTACCGGTGGTGCGGCAGCACTGTTTGTATTCTTCGGTGCAGACTGGCTCGAGAAGAATTTCTTTAAGAGCTTTTACGGAATTGCGATCCCGCTTCGGATTCTGGCACCGACTATATTTGTAGTGGCTATTATGGGTACACTCCGTGGTTTGTTCCAGGGAAGAAAGACGATGATGCCGACAGCGATCTCCCAGATCTTTGAGCAGATCGTAAATGCGATCGTCAGTGTGTCTGCGGCATTCTTTATGATGCGTGCGCACAGCGCTTCCGCAAAATTCTCCGCATGGGGAGCAGCCGGCGGTACACTCGGTACCAGCATGGGCGCGTTGATGGCACTGATCTTTCTGGTATTTGTATATCTGATCTACCGTCCGGTCATGAAGAAGCAGCAGAGAAGAGATCATGTTTCCGAAGCAATGTCTGTGGGAGAGACCTACAAGCTGATCCTTTGGACTGCCATCCCGATCATTCTGAGCCAGACGGTATATCAGCTCAGCGGTATCATTGATGTATCCCTGATCAACTGGGTATTGCCAACGAGAGGTATTACCGGTACACAGATCAGTACATGGCAGGGAATCTACAGCACACAGTACAGAACGCTTGTGAGTGTGCCGATCGCCGTATCGACCGCCATTGCATCTTCGATGGTGCCAAGCCTTGTAGCGTCTTATATTGGCAAGGATAAGTATGCGGTACACCGCAAGGTCAATCTTGCTGTGAAGTTTAATATGATCATTGCATTTCCATCGGCTGTCGGTATGGCAGTGCTTGCCGTGCCGATCATTCATTCCATTTATCCGTCCATGGATTATAAGATGGGTTCCATGATGATGATCATCGGTTCCAGCTGTATTATTTTCTATGCACTGTCAACCGTGACAAGCGGTGTGTTACAGAGTATCGACCAGATGCGCCTGCCGGTATGGCATTCCCTGATTTCTCTGATCGTGCATGTGATCCTGGTATGGTTTCTGATGCGCTTTACCGGACTTGGTGTATATGCCCTTGTCATCGGTAACGTCACATATCCATTGTTAGTATGTGTGTTAAACGGCTATTCCGTCAGCGTACATCTCGGCTTCAAGCAGGAGGTTACGAAATGCTTTTGCGTACCGTTTCTGGCATCGGCTGCTATGGGGGTTATCACCTTCCTGGTATTTAAGCTGTTCCATCTGCTGACACGAAGCAATATCATTTCCCTGCTGCCGGCACTGATCGCAGCGGTATGTGTTTATTTTGTACTGATCCTGAAAATGAAGGGACTTACCAGAGATGAATTATATGAATTTCCGTTTGGAAGGAAGATGTCTGTTGTTGCAGATAAACTGCATCTGCTGGCAGACGAAGAAGCGTAACCGTTGATCAAAGACAGTTTGATTGAAAGAAAAGAGGTTTCGTAAAATGCAGAGAATCACACGAGAGGCAATTCGCCGCATGGCATCCTCAGAAACGGTATATTACCGCGGAATGCGTTATTATGTAGCGCATGCGGTAAGTGATGTGACCTGGAATGAGAACAATGGTCAGTATCGAAGTGTGGTACATGGAGGAAACCAGTATGTCGTGACGATACAGGTGTCTGAAGATGGAGAGTGGCTTTATACCTGCAACTGTCCGTCGCATGTTAAGCAAAAGGGAGCCTGTAAGCATGTTGTGGCAACACTTTTATTTATTGCGGATTACCAGCAGCGGGAGAACGTAAAGGAGCATCTGGATACCAGGGATAAAACTGCTTATCAGATTATTGAATATTTCCAGAAAAGAGAATTTCGCAGACTCAGTCCGACCTATTATCATCTGGGACTCCGTATTACGATCCCGTCGCTTTTAAGGAAGCAGAATGCCAAGGCATATTTAAGCCTGTACGCCGGCTCCGAGAAAATGTATAAGGTGACAAACACCAAGAAGTTTATCGCGGATTATTACGAGGAGAAGGACATTCGTCTTGGAAAGCAGTTTTACTTTATTCCGGGAGAATGTGCCTTTGATGAGGCGTCCGCTAATGTGATGTCCTATCTGACCGAGATTTACGAGATTCAGGAGACGCTCGGTAAGACTTATTATTCCAATCTGTTCAGCAGACAGGAGATGGTCTTATCACAGAATATGCTGGTGAAGCTTCTGCATCTGGCAAAGGGACTGGAATGCCAGCTGAGTTTGTTTGGCAAAGACGCAGGGACTGCGCAGATCGTGGAAGGACGCCCGGAGATTTCTCTCGACATGAAGATGGATGAGGAAGGATTGACGCTTGCCCAGGAGGGTGAGGATAAGCTGTATGCGCTGTCAGAGGACGGTTCGATCCTTTATTACCGGAAAGACATTTATCTGCCGGAGCGGGATTATATCTGCAATCTTCTGCCGTTTTATTCCAGTCTGTTCCGGTCGCAGGAGGGACAGATCGATTTCCGCGGCGAAAACAAAAAGCGTTTTATCGAGAAGGTTTTGCCGGTCATTAAAAAGTCCATGCAGGTACAGGTGCCGGAACAGCTTCGGGAAAGCTATATTGTAGAGGCACTGCAGCCGGAGCTCTATCTTGATATCAGCCAGATGCGCAAGAAGTATTACGTTTCTGCAAGGCTGGAGTTTTGCTACGGGAAGTATCATGTGAATCCGTTGCAGGAGGAGTTTACGTCAGACGATATCATTCTTGTCCGTGACAAGGAGGAAGAGGAGCGGCTGATCAGCATTCTTTACGGACTGAATTTTCAGGTGCAGGGAGACTGCTTTTTACTGAAAAATGAAAACGATATTTTTGAACTGATGACAGAACGGATCAGCGAGCTGACCGATCATTTTAAGGTATTTTATTCCAAAGAATATAAAAGCCACGGCATTCGCAAAATGGGAACGATGTCCGCCAATATCCGGCTGGATACGGATATTAATCTGTTAGAGATCGATCTTGGCTATGCGCAGATCCCGCAGGAGGAGCTGGAGGCATTCTTCCGCTCGGTTCAGTTGAAACGGAAGTATTTCAGGTTAAAGGACGGCTCCTTTATTGATCTGACAAGAGAGGATCCGCAGCTTCATTCGTTGCGCTGGATGTTGGATAACGATCAGGAATACTCCGGCAGCAAGTTGAAGTTTCATAAGAGTACGGCAATGTTTTTAGAGAAGATGCTGCCGCGGGGAAGCCGTCTGCAGAGACAGGAGGCTTATGAAAGACTTTTGCAGGATCTGAAGCATCCGGAGCAGGCAAGCTGGGAGATACCGGAGACCGTGACGGCTTCTCTGCGGCCGTATCAGGTGGTGGGATATCAGTGGCTTAAGACGCTGGCGCACTATGGCATGGGAGGAATCCTTGCAGACGATATGGGTCTTGGTAAGACACTGCAGGCAATCGTCTATATCTGCTCCTTCCCGGGACAAAAGACGCTGATCGTCTGTCCGACATCGTTAGCCTATAACTGGCAGGATGAGTTTCAGAAGTTTGCACCGTCGATCCGTACCTGCATTGTGCAGGGAACGCCGGAGGAGAGAGAGGAACTCATTGCCGGACGGCAGGGCGATTACGATGTGTGGATCACAACATATCCGCTGATACGGAAGGACACCAAAAGCTACCAGCAGCAAAAGTATGATCACATTTTTCTGGATGAGGCGCAATTTATCAAGAATCCGTCCTCTCTGGGCGCAAAGGCAGTCAAGAGCATTCCGGCAGACAACCGGTTTGCACTGACCGGTACGCCGATCGAGAATGCACTTTCCGAACTGTGGTCGATCTTTGATTTTATTATGCCGGGCTTTTTTATGAAGTATTCAAGGTTTGCCGATGCCTATGAAAAACCGATTTTAAAGGAGCACGACCAGAATAAGATGAAGGAGCTTCGGACCAGGATACAGCCGTTTGTCCTGCGTCGTATGAAGAAGGAAGTCTTAAAGGAGCTGCCGGATAAGATTGAGACAAAGCGTATGGCAGAGATGACAGCAAAACAGAAAAAGATATATCTGTCGTATCTGTCAAGGATTCAGGAGGAGATGAAGGGCGTCGGCACCTTTGAGGCTGCAGGTGGCAGAATGCAGGTTCTTGCGGCGTTGACGAGACTGCGTCAGATCTGCTGTCATCCGGGTACCTTCATTGAAAACTATCATGGTGGCAGCGGCAAGCTGGATCTTCTGCTGGAGCAGCTTCCAGACATCCTCAACGGCGGTCACAGCGTGATCATCTTTTCGCAGTTCACCTCGATGCTCAATATCATTGCGCAGGAGCTTACCAAGCAGGGAATCGCGTATCATTATCTGGCAGGTGCCACGAAGCCGGAGCAGCGCAAGGAATACGTCAAAAGCTTTAACCAGGGAAGGGTCAAGGTATTTTTGATCTCTCTCAAGGCGGGAGGAACCGGACTGAACTTAACCGGTGCAGACACCGTGATCCACTTTGATCCATGGTGGAATCCGGCGGTGGAAGAGCAGGCGACAGACCGTGCATACCGGATTGGTCAGAAGAAGAAGGTACAGGTGATCAAACTGATTATGAAGGATTCGATCGAAGAAAAGATCGATGCCCTGCAGACCCGCAAGAAGCTTTTATCCGAAAATGTAATCGAGGCGGGTGAGGTATTTGTAAACCAGCTTACGATGGAAGAGCTGATGGAGCTGTTTCAGATAGAATAACAGTAATCGGTGTCATGGCTGCTGCAAAGAGGACGGATTCCCTAAGTGGCGATTCATTTTTCTATTTATTTTTAAAATTAGGGGTTGTCTTGGCGGAAATGTTATGATATGATAGTGTGGTTGTGAGTAGAGATATTCCTCTGTTACGGTTGCGGACAGCACATAAGTATTAAGAATGTCGAAAATAAAAGGAGGTCACATCATGAACGATATTATTAAGGCAATTGAAGACGAGCAGTTGAAGGAAGTTGCAGATTTCCGTGTCGGAGATACTGTAAAGGTTTATGCAAAGGTTATCGAGGGTAGCCGTGAGCGTATTCAGGTTTACGAGGGAACAGTTCTGAAGAGACAGAACGGTGGTGCCAGAGAGACATTCACAGTTAGAAAGTTCTCTAACGGTGTAGGTGTTGAGAAGACTTGGCCGCTTCATTCCCCAATTATCGACAAGATCGAGGTTGTACGAAAAGGTAAGGCAAGACGTGCTAAACTGTTTTATCTTCGTGACAGAGTAGGTAAGGCTGCAAAGGTAAAAGAGCTTGTAAAATAATTATTATGATGCAAGGGTCAAATGACCTTTTGTACCTAATATCATTATTATTCTTGCAGCAGAAAGGAGTTTCCGTTTTCAATGGAAGCTCCTTTTTTCGTGATATAGGAAAATGTTCGTAATGTAGTGTGACGCAAGGAAATGCTTGTTTTGTCATTTTTGGGCGTTATGATCCTTGTTATGGGAAAGGAGAAAAGAATGTATTCATTTGATAGCAGAGTAAGATACAGTGAGCTGGCGGAGAACGGTAAATTAAGCCCGGACGGGATTGTCAATTATCTGCAGGACTGCACCTGTTTCGAGTCAGAGGAATTAGGTGTCGGAATGGATACCGTTTACGGCAGACAGAAAATGTGGGTGTTGAATTTCTGGCAGATCGTGATCGACCGTTATCCGGATATGGGCGAGCATATTAAGATCGCGACACAGGCATGCGGCAGCGAGAAGATGTTTGGCTATCGTAACTTTCTGATCTATGGCGAGGACGGCAAGGCTGCGGTTCAGGCATATTCTATCTGGACGCTGTTAGACCGGGTAAAGATGCGTCCCTGCATGGTAAGTCCGGAAGATATTGATCTGTATGGCATCGCAGATCCGCTTCCGTTGGAAAAGGTCTCTCGGAAGATTCCGGTTCCAAAGGAGGGCGGGCAGGAACAGAAGGCATTTGTGGTACAGGAGTATCATCTGGATACGAATCACCACGTCAATAACGGGCAATATGTCCGTATGGCGACCGCATATCTGCCGGAAACGTTTGTGATCCGTGAGCTGCGTGTGGAGTATCGTAGTCAGGCGATGCTTGGAGATACGATCCGGCCAGTGCGTTATGAGATGCCGGACGGCTATCTGGTTGCACTGCAGGATTCTGCGGGGAAAGCATATTGTGTTGTCCGATTTATGGGATAGAACTGCGGTTGTGAAGAGTTTGTGAAAAACGCCGGAAACCTTGAGTTTTGGCGGGTGGTATGCTAGTATTAGTTAGAGAACGATTAAGAGGAGGACGAAATTATGTGGTGTCCAAAGTGTAAGACAGAGTACAGAGACGGGATCACCGTCTGTGCAGATTGCGGAACCGAGCTTGTAGAAGGAACGGCAGCCGATTTTGAAACGGTTGATATCTGCAATCTCAAGGACGAGCAGATGGCAGACCGTTTTGTGGAGTATCTGGAATATTCCAAGGTAAAGGGTGCTCTGAAAAAGTACGATGAGGAGACAGACAGCTATAAAGTGACTGTCCCGGAGAAGATGGCGAAAAAGGCGGAGCGTCTTTTTGAGGGTTTTCTGACCGCTGTGGAGGAGGATATCGAGCAGCAGAAGGAAGAAGCACGCAGACAGGAGCTTGAGAAGAAAACTGCTGATGAGGACGCAGATGCAGATGCTTCCGATGAGACAGAGGATGACAGTGAAGAGGAAAAAGTTCTTGCAGGGAGTGATTCAGAGGATGAGGAAGAGACTTCAGAGCCGGAAGAGTATGACTGGGATGCAGAGGATGAAGCATCTGATCCGAATTACAATCCGTTTGCAGAGGACAATGAGGAGCTGAAGCTGGGAGAAGATGATGACGAGGAGGATACAGCCAGAGATCTTTTATACGAGTCCACTAAAGAGTATGTGACCAAAGAGGATGCGTACAAAGATATGTTATTCTCCGGTCTGACATTTATTATCTTCGGTATTATCGGAGAAGCATACCTGCTGTTATGTAAGCTGGATATCATTCCAATCAAGTATAATGTTGTAGTCCTTTGGGGACTTGCACTGATGTTTTTACTGTTTTTGATCGGCGGTATTGTTTCTGTTGTAAAGTCTGCAAGAATTAAGACAGAGATTCCGATCGAAAAGGAAAAGACAGAAAAGATCCTTGCATGGATGAGCGAGAACCTGACAAAGGAGATCGCTGAGAAGTGGACCAATCCGGAGGTATCTCAGGCAGAGAATGATCTGGTGGTTATGGCACATATCCGCAGCAATCTGGTGAAGCAGTATCCGGAGGAGGATCCGGCATACCTGGATATGATCAGTGAGCAGTATTTCACCGATCATATCCAGCCTGACGAGGAAGAGACAGAGGAAGAGGTCTAAGATCCGGATATAGAAAGAAGAACGAAGAGAGTGTTCGAAAGGACGCTCTCTTTTTTGTGGTATAGGAAAATTCTCGTTGGCATAACACTACGTTACAAGCATTTTCTAAGATATTAAAAGTGCCGAACCATAGGTTAAAACCTGTGACTCAGCACTTTTTGTTATCGGTATTTACGGACAGGTGAACCGGATCAGTTCTTTTTAAATTCCAGAAGCTCCAGTCCTTCGTTATCTTCGAGAACCATGCGGATCATCCAGTCATTGACAAAGAGGAGCAGTGGGTTGCCCTTCATATCCTTGACTGCCTTGACATTGTTCATACGTTTCAGCTTCGTGACATCCGTGGTCGGATCGCCCACCCAGCGGATATATTCATACGGCAGGGACTCCAGACGGATCTCACAGCCGTATTCGTTTTCCAGACGGTACTTCAATACATCGAACTGAAGTACACCGACAACGCCTACGATAATCTCGGACATTCCGGCTGTAAATTCCTGAAAGATCTGAATAGCACCCTCCTGTGCAATCTGGGTGATTCCCTTGACGAACTGCTTTCGTTTCATGGAATTAAGCTGAACTACACGACAGAAATGCTCCGGAGCGAAGGTTGGGATTCCTTCATACTCAAACTTGCTGCCCGGCATTGTGATCGTGTCGCCGATGGAGAAAATGCCCGGGTCAAAGACTCCGATCACATCTCCGGCATATGCCTCTGAAATTACCTGACGATCCTGTGCCATGATCTGCTGTGGCTGGGAGAGCTTCAGCTTACGTTTGCTCTGTACATGATACACATCCTTATCGGCCTCAAATTTACCGGAACAGATTCGCATAAATGCAATTCGGTCGCGGTGAGCCTTATTCATGTTTGCCTGAATCTTAAAGACAAACGCAGAAAACGGAGAGGTAACCGGATCGATGTCGCCCTCGTTGGAGTGGCGTGGCAGAGGTGGTGTTGTCATCTGCAAAAAGTAATTCAGAAAGGTTTCTACACCGAAGGTGGTCAGTGCGGAACCGAAAAATACAGGAGAAAGTTCGCCGTTCTGAACCTGCTTAAGATCCAGCGGATCGCTGGCACCGTCTAACAGTTCGATCTCTTCCAGAAGCTGATCGTACAGATCATCCCCGGCAAGCTCCCTGAGTGCCGGATCGTCAATGGAGTAATCGGTCTCAGCGGCTGCCTTGGCACCACCGGTTGCTACAGACTGGAAGGAGCGGACGGTTTTGGCATCGCGGTCGTAAATTCCCTTAAAACGTTTACCGGAACCGATCGGCCAGTTGACCGGACAGGTGCGGATACCGAGTACGGTTTCAATATCATCCAGAAGCTCAAACGAATCCTTGGCGTCGCGGTCCATTTTGTTGATAAAGGTAAAGATTGGAATGTGACGCATTACACAAACCTTAAACAGCTTGATCGTTTGTGCCTCCACACCCTTGGAAGCATCGATCACCATTACGGCGGAATCCGCAGCCATCAGTGTACGGTAGGTATCCTCGGAAAAGTCCTGATGTCCCGGTGTATCCAGAATATTGATGCAATAATCGTTATAATTAAACTGCAGAACGGAAGAAGTAACGGAGATACCACGTTCCTTCTCAATCTCCATCCAGTCAGATACGGCATATTTGGAATTTGCCTTTCCCTTTACAGAACCGGCGGTATTGATCGCCCCTCCGTATAACAGAAACTTCTCCGTCAATGTCGTTTTACCGGCATCCGGGTGGGAGATGATCGCAAAGGTTCTTCGTTTCTCAATCTGTTTTCTTAAATCATTTTCTGACATGTTGATCCTCCGATATATTCTAATAATATGATGCAAGGGTTAAAGGCAGATAGCAATGTACGTTTACATATAAATTGCTATCCGGTGGCCAGACATCATGTACTGCAATTAAAAGTGTCCAAACAGTACGATTATACGATATATTGATGGCTGTTTCAAGGGGGAAAGTAGGCATGGAGGCATCTTTCCGGAAAAGCAAGGTGTGAAAAATTAAATTTCCATAGAAAATGCGATTGACACCTGCGAGGCGTGCATTATATAATTCAGGTCACATAAAAGAGATGCAGGTAAATATAAACGGAATCTCCATGGAAATGATGAAAAATCTTGACCTTCTCAAAAATGAGAATATAATTAAAACAGAGAATGGCAAAGGAGAAGCAGCAAAATGAAGTCAGAAATTGCAGAAGTTTTTATGAATCCCGTTCGCCAGAGAATTATTCAATATTTACTGGTGCATGAGAAGGGGGCGGTAATCTATGAAACATAACAACATTATAATCATGTCTGCATTAGCACTTGTGATTAGTTTAACCGGGTGCGGAAATACAAATAAGCTTTCCGAATATGACATGACCGGAATTAGCTTTATAGAATATACTGACATAGATACAGTATGCGAAGATAAAGAACTGATAACTGCTGGAAGCAATTTGCTATCTGACCAAGAGGACAATTTGCTCCTCTCCTATGTAGTAGATAGCGCTATTGAACTTTCTGCCGAGCTGGGAGATTATGACCATTTGGTGTTTACAAATCCCAAATGGATTGAAAACTTTGGCGATTCTGGCAAATTAAAACCCATAGAATATAGCAGCTTATCAAAAAGTATGCAAGAGTTTTTAGACAGTCAAATGCCGATATTGACAAACGACGGAAGTGTATTGCCAGAAGGAACAGGGTTATACGAATACGAAGGTGGCGGTCTGCTTGCATTTCCTGTAAATGTAACTCTTGGATCAGCGAAGCCAATAGAAGCAAAAAATCCTCTGGTTATACTAATAGACAATCCGGCAGAAATACTGAAAGCTGATTCTTGTTTGTTGCCCTTGACCTCAAGTGGAAACGTGTTGTTTTTGGATAGCGATAATTTACAACAAGCTTTTGAAAATAGTGAGCTTAAAGATTACGGAGATATTCAAAAGTTTAATGAAAAATAACATTTTACAATTACATAACCAATCCGAGAGGACAGTCGAGAAAATCGATTGTCCTTTTTCTATGCCTATGAGCAGAAAGGAGCGACCACCCATGACAAAGCCAAGAGAGAAAACCCGCGAGGAGATGCAAGCCGAGATTGAGGGGGGAAAGAAGAAAATCCGGCAGTTTGAAAATCGGGAAAAGATGTTGCGTCAGAAGCTATTCAAAGAGGAACGCAGAACGCGCAGCCACCGCTTTATCGTCCGGGGCGCAGTCTTTGAAAGTATTGTGCCAGAAGCAAAGGGCATGACTAACGAGGAATCTGCCACCTTTCTCCGGCTTGCATTAACGAGGGCAATCTGCTTTTTTCTACTTCTCCACCAGCTCCAGGCGGTCTCCATAGTGCCTCTGCAGTGACTTTAAGTCCATAATCATCACATAAAATACTCTGCCATTGTGCACTGAATCCACTATCCTGCCATGGTCGAGCACTGAAATATATTTACCGTCTGCTTTTTGCATATGAAAGAAAATATAATCATTTGAGTGTCCTCCGTTAATCTGCGACCATATGCTTTTTTGACAGCTTTCCTGTTCATCCGGGCGTATCAGATTGCAGAAGCTCTTACC